>JARZZM010000043.1 GCA_030130125.1 Thermoproteota archaeon | reverse complement strand
GGGGATGAGAGGGGCTGGAAGGTTATAAAGGAGCTCGTGAGATACGGGCTTCTCAAATACCATCCCGGAAGAACGGATTCTACTGGAGTTCCCTTCCATGGCTTCTTCGTAGTCGCATCGCTAGCTGCCCAAGCACCCACCTACATGTACGAGAGGATGTTTGAGATCCATAGGGAGGTGAACGCCGAGGAAGGAGGTGGCCTCGTGAGGGCGGTCACTATAATACCACAGCCGCTAGCTGTTGCTATAGCGGAGAAGGCGGTAACATGCATCGTGGTTGAAGCTGGACATGGAAACACCCAGATAACGCCCATAAGCAGGGACGTAATCAAGGCCGCCTTGATTCCCCTCAACAGGGGAGGAAGCGACTCGGACAGGATCGCGGCCCAGATACTGAAGGATCTCGGTTACTCCGACTTAGCTAGGGAGGAGAAATTCGTCCGTATATTCAAGGAATCGGTGGGTCTCCTTCCCTTAGACGTAGATAAAGCCATATCTTGGGCGAAGGACCATCCCAGCGCGTTGCAGTCGGTCTTCCGCATTCCCGGTACTACCGTGGAGGTGGACATGGGAGATAAAGCGTGGCAGAGGTTCCTCATCGGCGAGTTCTTCTTCAATCCCGGGCACGAGATCTTCGAGAGCTACTACTCTAGGGGCTTTACTCCTCCCAAGGACACTCTAGTGGGAGGTGAAGTGATCCCAGGGGATGTGAGCCTCGCCGAAGCCATAAGGGAAGCCATTTCCAAGACCCCCGTCGAACTACAATCTTCCATAGCGAGGCACGTTATACTATCGGGAGGGGCCTTCAACTGGCAAGTCCCCAAAGGATTGGAAGGGATAGCAACGGACTCGCCGACCAAGCTTAAGGTGATGATGAAATCTGTGGGTCTGGA
Source organism: Thermoproteota archaeon (assembly GCA_030130125.1). Lineage (NCBI taxonomy): Archaea > Thermoproteati > Thermoproteota > Thermoproteota archaeon. The sequence goes on along the minus strand of JARZZM010000043.1, from coordinate 12,800 downwards.
AACCGATCCCAAGATGGTCTCAGACCCCCAGTTCAGCGTGTGGAGAGGAGCCGTAGTCTACGGGTTGGCAGTCGGGGAAGGAATAAGGTGGGACTGGGGGAAAATGGAGGGCTGGTTCTACGTGGAATGAACCATCTCTTGGAATTGGATGGCATTCTCAAAGCTGAAATAAGAGTTATTGAATAGTACGTAGTTCTCCCTCAAGGACCACTTCTCCACGATCTCCCTAAGCTTCTCTAATTCCTCCTGACTGTACTTGTGAGAGTAAATGATCTTCTTCCCCTCCCTCCTCCCATGCAACCTGTAATACCGGATCTTACCGTAAACAGGAACTTCGTACATGGGGTCTACAACATGGGAGATACCTAGGTCCTCCAGCAGATCCTTGAACTCCGGGCTCTTGAACCAACCAGCCCCTCTGACCTCCCATGTCAGCAGTAAATCCCCCGAGATGGCTGAGAAGAACTCTCGCGCGTTGGTGAGATTGACCTCGTTGAATTCGAAGGAGGGCGGGCTTTGAAAAACTACAATATTCGCTCCGAGCTCCTTCACTAGAGTCCTGAATTCCTCCCAAAGGTCGAAGTTCTCCTTGGTGGGCTTTAGCGACCCGTAAGAGTCTTCCTTAGGAAGGCCCGTCTTACCCCATATCCTGCTCTTGGGATCGTGGGTGAAGGCCATCCAGGCCTTTACGGTGAATTCAAAATCTTTAGGGGATTCTCCACGCCATTTTCTTAAAGTTTCAACCTTGGGAGGTTTATAAAATGTCTTTTGGATCTCCACTAACCTGAATTTCTCGTAGTACCTCTTCCTAGAGACCTGAAACCCGCAGCAACCCACCTTCACGGTAACAGATATCCCCATTTCTCCACCATCGCCTCCACATCCCTATCCCTTCTGATTACTGATAAGAGGTTTTCACCCCTCATGAAAGAATCTAACACCTCTCTCATGGATCTCACTCCAGCTATGATCCCTCTGGGGTGATCGTATATTCCTAGATCCCCGTTGAGGATCACTTGCAGGTCCTCAGGTACATTAGCGATGGCTATTCCCTGATGGACTTGGGGAGCGGTCAACGGCATCGCGGCGCCCTTTCCACCTCCTATGATTTCGTCTAACTCCATAACAATCCCCAGATCCTCCCGTTTCCATGCCACGGATCTCTCAATCAGATCAAAGCCACTAACCTTTAGGAGCTCGTAAGTGGCTTTAATTCCCAGACCTGCCTTTCTAACGAGGCAGTTCACCCCCCTCACTGCTAAGAATATATCATCTAGGAACTCGATCGCAAGCTCAAGCTTACCTAAATCCCAGCACAGGTGAACGTAGAATCCCTTCATCCCCAAGGAGATGGCGCGCTCTAGGTCTTCCGAAGATATAGGAAGTCTCATGAAGTACAACACCCGCCTTCCTTCCTCTTCTTTTATTCTATCGGTGATTTCGACTATTTGATGAGCCCTATCTAGGTAGGGAGAAGCCTCCTCATCCATTAAATTGAGAGGATCGAAGCCCACGTGGAGACCGGCTTTACACATCTCCCTAAATAATCTCGCATGTGAGAGAGGGTGCAAAACAATATTTTTTCCTACTGAGGCCGCCACACCCGGTCCTCTCAGCCCTAAATACTTCTTCAATCCAGATTTACCGGGGATGGGGGACCTCACCCTGTCGAGAGGAAATCCAACACTCTTCACCTCGCAGATCGGGGGGAGATGCTCCAATAGCGATTCCACCGCATAGTATACGGATGGAAGGAGGAGATCCCCGCCCACTAATTCCTCAGGTAGCTCGATGACGTATCGGTACTTCCCTACCTCCTCTAGCTCTACCCTCGCCTCTACCTCTCCTTCTAAGTCTGTCGGTACAGATGTCTCTTCCAAGGACTTTTTACACTCGAGTTCTAGGATCAAGACCTTTTCACCCACATTCGGTCGTCACCCAAGGTTCCCTTAAATGATTCCGGTGCGGGTATGTCCGATGCCGGGAGAGGTGGAAGTGCCGAAGGGTGAGGGGGTGTTAGTGAGGTCACCAGCCTATATTAAACTCCTAAGCGGCAACATTGAAGTTTGGGGGGCCGAGTTCGATGAGATATCGGTTCAGATGGAGGGTGTAGAGCTACTAATCACATCCTCAATCGATTCGAAATTGGCTATAGATGGACACTACGTGAAGTTAGAGAGCCCCATCCCGGACTGGTGGGAAGAGCTTCCTGAAACTATAGCAGGCAAAAATACCGTGTTCATAGGAAGAGTAGATTCTGGCAAGAGTTCTACAGTAGTCTTTACGATCAACAGGATAGCGAGGAGCGGTAGCACAGTCTCCATAATCGATTCAGACGTTGGTCAGTCCGATCTGGGACCACCCGGGGTGATCTCCAGCAAGGATGTGGGAAAGCCTGTCATCCACACCAAGTTACTGGAACCTGACTTCATGTACTTCATCGGCGACAAGACACCGAGCGGCCACTTCCTCCCGATGGTGAAGGGTCTCCTAGACGCTTTGAATAGATCTAGGAGCGATACCGTTCTAATAAACACCACAGGTTTCGTGGACGGAGGGGCAGCTAGGGCTCTAAAGAGGTTCAAAGTTGAGTTCTTGGATCCAGACATCGTGGTATTGATAGAGAAGGAAGAAGGGGACTTGAATCACATTGCTAGGACAATCCCTAAAGATGTAAAGGTTCTAAAGGTCAGATCACCCGTAGGTGATCTGATCAAAAGCAGGAATTACAGGATCACCGTCAGAAGAGCTCTCCTCAGGAGATACCTATCTGGCGCCGCTACGAGAAAGCTTGATCTCCGGGAAATCGAGCTGATGAATACGTTCCTTATGACTGGCAGGGTGAAGGACGAGTACATCCCATTTTTGGAGCGCATCTTGGGAGTGAGAGTTCATTGGATGGAAGAGTCCCCCGACATGCTCATAGCGATCACGGAAGGCGAAGTAGATAGGAGGAAAATCACGATGCTCTCAGGGCTCCTGAACAAGGAAGTGAGAATAGGCCCAATGAATGTATACAAGGGACTCTACGTAGGTCTTATCCGAGGGAGGGATTGCAAGGGTGTCGGCATAATACAATCAATGGACATTAGGGAGGGCTGGATGAGCGTCTTAACCAAGTATGAGGGACCACTAGATGGAATTGCACTGGGATACATCAGGTTTAATGCTGAGGGCGAGGAACTCGGCTCAAGGGGGATGAACGTTCCATGAGCTCCTCCTACATAAAAAATCTTGATGAGCTGGTTGATAACGGGGCGACTAGGAAGGACAAGGACGCTAGAAGAGCCTTGCTGCTGGCTTTTGATAAGGCGATAACGGCAGCTGACGCTTACAAAGCGGTATTTTCCAGATTCTCGGATCAGGAGATAGTGTTCGGTACCTCATCCATCGACATAGGATCTTTTAAGGATGTATACGTGGTGGGAGCGGGAAAAGCTGGGAGCATGATGGCTAAAGCCGTGGAGGACAGGATAGGGAAACTCATATCATTTGGTTGGGTCAATGTCCCAGCTAAGACCGAGAAGACCGTTTCCCTCTCGAAGATCAGGTTGAATCCCGCTGGCCATCCCATCCCAGATGATGGTAGCCTGAAAGGAGCGAAAGAGATATTAGATATAGCTAGAAAGGCCGAGGAGAGGGACCTAGTTCTCTCCCTGGTATCTGGCGGCGGTTCGGCTTTAATGGAGTATCCCATGGAAGGCATCTCTCTGAATGACCTCCGGGAGATGAACAGGTTGCTCGTACTTTCTGGGGCAGATATCAGGGAAATAAACGCAGTTAGGAAGCATGTATCTCAGATAAAGGGTGGTAGGCTCGCCAAGGCCGCATATCCAGCTACTGTCGTGTCGTTGATAGTATCTGACGTTATAGGGGATCCTCTGGATGTCATAGCTTCCGGTCCAACTGCGCCTGATGAGACGACTTTTGAGGACGCTTGGCAGGTGCTCGAAAACTATTCGCTCATCGATAAAATGCCTAAATCCGTTATAAAGGTGTTGAAGCGCGGGTTAAAAGGCGAGATACCGGAGACCCCCAAGCCGGGCGACGAGGTATTTGATAGGGTCGTGAATTTGATAGTGGCCAATAATCTGAAGGCCGTTCAGGCAGCTGAAAGGGCGCTAGTTGAGATGGGCTACAACGTCCTTGTACTCGGCTCTAGGGCACAAGGAGAGGCCAGACATATAGGTAAGTTTCTGGCAGGGCTTGCAGTCTCCATAGCAAAGGAAGGACTGCCCCTCTCCCCGCCTGCAGCCGTCATCTTGGGTGGAGAGACTACTGTGAAGGTGACGGGGCAGGGGATTGGGGGAAGGAACCAAGAACTGGTTTTAGGAGGAGTCAGAACTATATCGGGCCTTGAGGGCGTCGTGATGGGATCCGTGGGTACCGATGGGGTGGATGGAGTGTCTGATGCGGCGGGAGCAATAGCTGACGGCCAGACTCTGGGGAGAGCACTATCGGAGGGGCTAAGACCTGAAGTCTTCCTGAAAAATAACGACTCCCACACGTTCTTCTCATGGCTAGGCGATGCCATCTTCACGGGACCAACCATGACGAATGTGATGGATGTCATGGGGCTGGTGGTTCAAGAGTGAAGCCTTCAACAATGATTTTTAAGTGGGGAAATCCCACCTACCTAGCGAATCCGTGGGGATAACATGCCGAGAAGGAACCCGAAAGGAAACGACTCCTCCCGAGGTTGGAAGGGGAGGCTAGGCAGGAAGGCTAAGGGGAGCTTGTACGTGACCAGATTCGATAAGCCAGAGGAGAAATCCTCCTCTCTGAAGCCAGGAGACTTAATAGAAGTGCTGGTACAGTCCGTCAACAGGAGGGGTGAAGGAGAAGGGGTCTACAGGGGAAGACCCGTGGTGATAGTCGGCGCTGCAGATCCAGGAATCACCGTAATAGCTAGGATAAGGAAGATCTCCGGTGGTAAGATAATAGCTGAGATGGTAGAAGTCCACTAGATGGACAGCGGAGACAAAACGATATCCAGTCTGGAGAGGCTTCTAAGAGAGCTGGGTCTCTCCTCATACGAATCCAAGGCATTGGCCTACCTCGTTCTCTCTAGGGAGCAGGTCAAGGCAAGCGACCTGAGCAAGGCTACAGGGATACCCAGAACTAAGGTATATGCGGTCTTGGAATCCCTAGAAGATCTCGGTTTAGTAAAAGTGACCCCTACTAGGCCGTTGAAGGCTTCATCCCCTCCTCTCGATCTTTTACCCACCCTCCTCTTCGAGATGGTGTTAGAGGAAGCACTTCGAAAGCTCTCCTTACTCAATAAGATGTTCAAGGTGGAGTTCAGCGAGGGCCTCTGGATCCTCGGCGAGATCACCCTGCCGGTGGAAGGTAGAGATACCTTAAAGAGGGTATCTAACATACTACTGAGGGATTCCAAGGACTTCCTCATTTTGATAACCAATGAGGAATCTGTGGAACTTGTCCCCCCTGGTCTGAGGTATAGGAACATCAGTCTAATTGTGGACAGTCCAGACACCTACGAGAAACTGAGGAGCAAGGGTCTCAGGACGAGAAACATAAGAATAGCAAACCTAGAACTTTTCGCGTTCGTTACAGAGAAATCTGGGCTTGTATCCGATGAAAATACGACAAATGGATTTATCTCAACAGATCCAGGGCTAGTAAAAGCTCTCACGGTCCTGTTGAGGGCGCTGTACCTGACCTCACCTGCCTTTAAATAAAGGTTAAATCCCAACCCGTCAACGTGTGGGGGGATGGGATGGGTCCCGAGGAGAAGGAGGGTTGTGATTGGGAGCTCGAATTGCTGCAGCTAAGCTCCTTACTCGACCTTCTGAGGTTGGCGGCGGCATCCAACTCCATTACAGTTCTTCTAGATTTCAGGAGCGAGACTCTTGGTAAGAGAGTGATAGGTACCTTCGCAAACAACTACGGAGCTACAAAACCAGACATATTCTCCTATGTCCTCTACGAAGAAGAGGATGAAGGGAGCTTCCTAGTATACAAAGCTGATGAGACGGGAGAGCAGTACAATTTCTCGAGCGGGATTTCCTCGGCTGGCAGCATGGCCTTTCCCTTGGTGAAGCTCCTAAAGGAACCCAAGTGGTTCTCAGAGAGGTTCTCAAATGAGCAGGAGTAGGCCTCTCGCCACAACACTTGTTTCTCTGGGCTTGATCTCAATAATCGCCGTCTCCCTCTCATACATCTCGATCTCCTCGTTCAGGACTTATGCCACTGGAAGCCTCACCTGTAGCGATGGGGAAGCAATTTTGTATGTGGTGAATGGGGGTGCAAGGGTCAAGGTTTACTACGTGAGCGTGGTACTGGGAGACCGTGTGATGGAGCTTAGACGAGTGGATACAGTTTTAGATGAGGGCGAAACCCTAGACCTCCGACTAGAACTTCCCAAGGGTTCTAAAGTGTCTGTACTGCTGGATAGGGGAGTCATTTCCAGCCTATCTTGTGGAGAGAGGAGGCGGTCCCAGCCGTGAAATAGTTTTATTCGATGAGTTCCCTGATAAGAGGGGCCGTGGTCTAGCTTGGTAGGATGCCGGCCTTGGGAGCCGGAGGTCCCGGGTTCAAATCCCGGCGGCCCCATTTACGGGGATTATGATGATGGTGAAGATTTTCACCAAGAGAGGCCTGCTCAAGTTCCTGTCGTTCTACTTAGAGGATGCCGTTTACTCGGTTGTGATGAAGGAGGATGATATCTCGATTCGCCGGGTCTCGCCAGCGACTAGAGGAACTCTGGGAATGAAGCTAGACGATGAAACGGTTAATTACCTTATCTCTAGGGGGGCAACCCTTTGAGGGCTGTGGTAGATACCAATGTGCTGATTTATGCCTACTTCAGTGATGCGGAGAGGCACGATGAAGCTAGGAAACTCCTCATCTCCCTAGACAAGTGGATAATCCCTCTCATAGTTGTGGTGGAACTGTTCTGGTTCAGCAGAGGAGCTGGTCTCGATGCTAAAAGAACGAGGGACTTGATACTAACATATTTAGCAGATAAACGGGCCGAGCTGGCGCACAACGAGCTGGATGAGATCCTCGACTCCCTGTCATGCGATGATCCCTTGGACTGGGAAGACGAACTCGTACTATCCATAGCCGAGAGGGAAGGCATTCCTCTAGCTACCTTTGATAGTAAGATGAGAGGTAAAGCGGAAGAAAGGGGTATTCAAGTTATTCCGCGAATAGATGGTGCCGGGGCCGGGATTTGAACCCGGGACCCCCGGATTTCCCAGCAGGAGCACCGTGGGCCCGACCCAACTTATGAGTCCGGTGCTCTAACCAGGCTGAGCTACCCCGGCTCCAATGGAGTGGATGGACCACCGCACTAATAAAATTGACTCTCATCGGTGATGTGGTCTGCACACGATCGTTCATGTTCACAGGGGCCCACGCTCGGTGTGAGCTGGGAACTCCATCTCCGCTGAGGATTCGTTGATGTTCGCTCTCCTCATCGCGTGGGCCATGTAGAAGGGGATACTCCGGCATTTTAAGGTTATGGAGATATTTTTAACGCATAAGTGAATCCTACAACCCAGTGATGGGCATGGGCTTCGAAATATCTGAAGAGTTTGAAGAAGAGATCCCCTACTCACTCACTGACTACCTTCTTCAGCCGATGAGGCTTGCTTCAACAATCTTCAGGGCGATGGTGATCAAGCCAAAGCTCAAGTATTGGCTAGTGGCTCTACTGATAGGCTCCATCTTCACTAGCTTGGGCATGTGGATGATATTTCAGAAAATAGAGATCAGCTTGGTGGGCGGGGGGAGCATACCGGAGGAGGCTTTAGAGGCGGCCAAGGAGATGATGAACGTATTCATGAAGAATCCGGCGATCATCTACTTAGAAGCCCTTCTCTCGGAGCTATTCATCCAGTTAGTAACTGCCGTCATCCTCTTCGTGCTAGTGAAGCTCATGTCGGGTGAGGGGAGTTTCTCCTCATCGCTGATGGTGGCGGGCCTTAAGAACATACCTTCTATACTCTCTGGGCTCCTGATGGCATACGTAGGCTATATCATGCCCCCCATGAGTTGGGAGATAGACCTCTCCACTGGGAACGTAGGAGGGTTCGGTGGTGCGATGCCTCAAGGACTAGAGGTTCAACAGCAGGCCATAAACATGCTAGTCTCCTTGTGGATGGTAGTCATTGTCTATCTGGCTTGCAGATACGGGTTCAAGATGAACAAGGGAAGATCCCTGCTTACCGCGGTAATACTATGGGTAGCCCTCAACTTCACGGTGTTCCTGAGTCTCCTGTAGCCTAACCTTCACTCCTCCCTATTTATTGAATAAAGAGCCAGATCCCTGAGCAGGTCTCTCTGGGGGGTATCCCCCAACACCTCTAATTTCTCTATGGCCTCAGCGGCTAGACCGTTAGCCATCTCCTCCAAGAGCTCTCTTAGCCCTTCCTCCTTAAGAAGGGAGGTGAGTTCCCCGGGAGATCCCCAGTCTAATAAATCATCCTTTATCTGGTAAGCCATCCCCATGTAGAGCCCATATAAACCCAGATCATTGGAAATATCGGGCCTACCAGCAATCACAGCGCCCAATGATGTGGCCGCCTCGAAAAGGACGGCGGGTTTATACTTGAGTATCTCGAGATATTCGTCCAAGGAGAGGGGATCCCCGGCTTTCAACACCTGTACTTCCCTCATCTCTCCCACAGACATGAGTTTAGATGCTCTAGATAGGATCCCACCAACTCTCCTATCTTCGTACATACTAGCTATGTCTAGAACCAGCGATAGTATGAAGTCAGCCACGAGAATGGACATCTCGAACCCGTACTTCATGTGGAAGGAGAACTCACCCCTCCTCTGAGTGCTTCTGTCTATTATATCGTCGTGTATCAGGGAAGCCGCGTGTATGAGCTCTATAGCGGCAGCCGCGGGACCCGGATTCCCACTTCCACCACAGGCGTCATGGACGATCAGGAGGAGAGCGGGCCTTACCTTTTTCCCTCCACTAAGGAATTCCTTTAAGGGAAGGAAGAAGGGAGTGCTCGACTCTTTATCTAGTATCTCGTTGATGGCAATTCTAGCCTTGCTGACGTAGTGTTCCAGCGATGATTTTATGCGGTCCTTTAGCGCTATGCGCGCTCACCTCAGTAGTGGCTGCCGCGTCACTCCTCTAAAATAATGCTCCTCCTCTTGACCACCTTATCGGGGTACACAGCTATTCCATTATCCGTAATCTCGAAGGGGTGCCTCCTCATGGAGTGGGCGGTCCCCCTCATCTTCCATATTATGAGACTCCTGATGAGTTCTCCATCCCACTCATCTAAGTCCAGTCTAATGATGCCATCGGCTGCATGCTCGACTCCAGGACCGCCGAACCCTCTCTCAGTGGCTCCCACTTGGCTTATCAATATGGACGTAGTTCCCGTTCCCGATAACACCTTCTTTAGGAGGAGAACAGTTTTCCTCGCCACTACGGGTTTAGTCAGGTAGAGAGCGGTAACCGAATCCACAACGACCCTGACCGCACTCACTTCACTGATAGCGGCCTTCATCTCATCTATGAGGCTGTGAACATCCTCCGGGTCGGTAACAACGTATTTTTCCCTCTTGGCCGCTCCCCCTATGCCACCGGTGTATGCATCCACTATAGCGAACTTGCCCGCCTCCTCGTAAGGTTTGGGATCCCACCCGAATGCGGACATGTTAATCCTGACCTGCACCGGGTGCTCTTCCAGAGCCACATAGACGCCAGCCTCGCCATTCTTCAATCCATTGTACAGGTACTGCATCCCGAAGATCGTCTTTCCCGTACCCGGCCCGCCTGAAAGGAGTACAACGTTCCTCTCAGGTATGCCTCCATTGAGGAGCTCGTCCATGCCGGGTATGCCGGTCTTTACCCTCCTCATGAGCTCACCCGATTCTAACTACTTTAAAGTAAGTAATAATGTCAACTCCTGATGGGAAAATGAAGTTGCTCGACATGGAAGAAGGTGAGATAAGGAGGGCGCTTCGCGATGGTAGGATAAAAGTCTCAGTTTACGGATTGGGTCATGTCGGTTCCCCCATACTAGCGGCGTGGCTCCAAGCGGGCGCTAGCGGTATAGGAGTGGATGTGGACAAGGGAAAGGTACTCAAACTCAGCAGAGGGGAGTCTCCAGTCGATGAACCCTGTCTCACGGATGTCTTCAAAAAGGCTTTGGATGAGGGGAGGTTAAAGGCGACAAGTGATGGCGAATGGGCATCTAGGGAAACTCACGTCAAGATAATTGCTGTTCCAACTCTGATAGATGAAGAGGGAAATCCTAACCTCAATGCTATCAGGTCCGCAGCCGAGTCCATAGCCTCGGGACTCAAGGAAGGAGACTTAGTCATACTTGAGAGTAGCGTACCTCCAGGAACCACTAGAGGAGTTCTCAAACCTATTTTAGAGGAGCTAAGCGGGCTTCAAGCTGGAGAGGATTTCGGGCTTGCCTACAGTCCAGAGAGGATATCAGAGGGAAGGGCGTTGAGGGACATAGTCGAGTCCTACCCCAAGGTGATAGGGGGTATCGATGCCAAAAGCACGGAAGTAGCGGCCAGTCTCTACTCGCTAGTGGTTAAAAGAGGAGTGATAAAGCTGTCAAGCGATTTAGCTGCGGAGCTCGAGAAGTTGGCCGAGGGGATCTATAGAGATGTAAATATAGCTTTGGCCAATGAGATAGCAGCCCTTTGCAGGAGATTGGGCGTGGATTACGATGAGGTAAGGATGGCCGCCAACAGTCAACCCTATTCCCACCTACATAGGCCGGGCACGGGAGTTGGAGGCCTGTGTATCCCTGTGTACCCGAGATTCCTCATTTGGAAGGCTAAGGATCTAGATATGGAACTTCCTTTAACCGCTATCGCTAGAACCATAAATGAGAACATGCCTGCAGAGATATCCGGTCTCGTCGGAGAGGGTATGAAAAGGCTCGGTATATCGAGCCCTAAATTAGCTATCTTGGGGCTGGCTTTTAGAGGTGATGTACCCGACTCGCGTCTCTCCCCAACCTATTATCTGATAAATCACTTACTCTCAATGGGAGTCAGGGAAATAGTTGTTCATGATCCTATGATAAGGGAGGATGCCAAGCTTGATGAAATGGGGATACCTCTAACGAACGACTTAATCGAGGCACTCGAGGGAGCCGATATTGCGGTGATATCGACCGATCACTCCGCCTATCGAATGAAATCCAGCGAGCTATTTCAGCTGTCAGATGAGTTGAGGTTGATAGTGGATGGGAGGCATGTGATCGAGGTAGACTCCTTGCCCTCCGGGGTCTTGTATGTGGGGGTGGGGAGGCCTTGGAGGGAAGGCTAGCCTACTAGCCGCCTCACCAAGTTTATCGTGAACACTTCGACTAGTGAATCCATGGCTGATAGTGCAAGCCAAGGATCTTTAGAAACGACAAATGCGCCGTGCCTCAGTACTACAACGGCATTAACGTCTTTCAATGCGTTAGATACGATCTCAGCCAATTCCTCAGTACCGTATGGCCTCCAAGGGAGTATTTTAACGTCCCTCAGCATGATCCTCGCCTCTTCTGTCCAATCAGACTCCCTCAATGGGGCTAGAACCTCCTCATCGATCTTCGAACTCACCATGGACATCGCCAGCCCGGTTACTACTGCATGATGGCAGTGGAGAATGGCTCCCACATCCGATCTGATCTCGTAGACCTTTAGATGGAGCTTCCACTCTGAGCTGGGCCTCCCTTTACCCCCTAGGACTCTCCCCCGGTGATCAATCAGTATTATGTCCTCGGCCCTCAACCTTCCCTTGAATTCACCTGACGGGGTTATGAGTATCCCCTCGTCCACGCGTGCGCTCGCATTTCCTCCTGCCCCAGTAGTATAACCCCTCACATAAGCCAACTTCATGACTTCAGCCAATTCTGAGGCCCTACCAGTACGGTCCATGATGGTACCTCTCCATCATCCAGAGTCTCCTCAGGTACCTCACCCTATGCCTGTAGGGATACGCCATTAGGACCCCCGCTATGAATCCACCCACATGGGCCCAGTAGGCAACCCCAGTGGCTTCTCCAGCTAATAGACCGGGAATGAGCTGCCATATAAACCAGAATGTTATGTAATACTTGGCTGGTATGGGTTCAACCGTTATGAAGTACCAGACGAGGATGGCTGTCATTATCCTAGCTTGGGGGAAGAAGACGAGGTAGGCCCCTAGAACACCGCTTATCGCCCCACTGGCGCCCACAGAAGGTATCTCTGATAGGGGGAATACTGCCATGTGGAGGAAGCTCGCAGCAACTCCAGATATAAGGTAGAAAATGATGTACTTGAAGTGGCCGAAGGCGGCCTCCACATTATCCCCGAATATATAGAGATAGAGCATATTCCCCAACAAGTGGAGCCAACCCCCATGCATAAACATCGAGGTGAAGAGCCTGTACGCGTTGGAGGAGGGATCCTCCAAGAAGAACCTGGGGATGAATCCGTACTCATAGATCAACAGTTCAAATCTCACGGGTCCGCCAGCTATTTCCCAAAGGAAGACCAGCGCGTTGAATAAGATCAATCCGTAAGTAACCCAAGGGGTTATCGGACTGGGATTCTCATCTTTGAAGGGGAACAAGGGATCATCCTCCCGGTGGGCTCAGCTGACCCTCTTCTGGGCCATATACACCCTCTTGCCGAATACTCATCATGGCCCCTTGGGAAATTGGGGGAAAAGGGGCTTAAACTTTCACCCCTTTGAGGAGGGACTCACCGATCGCCTTACCTCTATCCACCGCTTTCAAGTTCAAATCTATGAATTGCGGCTTCACCATCCTCCTTATTGCTTCTTTCAAGTTCTCCAAGGG
>JARZZM010000042.1 GCA_030130125.1 Thermoproteota archaeon | reverse complement strand
GAGCGCCGATCCAGTGTTACTCGAACCGATCTATGGGATACAAGTCTCCACACCACCCGAACTGATAGGGTCGGTGATATCCCTCATATCCCAAAAGAGGGGCAAGGTAATTGGAGTGGAGGAAAGAGGTAGGGTAAGCGTTGTGAAAGGCTATATACCGGTCAGGGAGACTCTTGGAGGCTTCAGCAACGAGATGAGGAGCGTCACCAGCGGTAGAGCCTTCTGGCAGACCAAGTTCTCTCACTGGGAGCCCTTACCCAAGAGCCTGATGGAGCAGGTCATCTTGGAGATAAGGAGAAGGAAGGGCATGAAAGAGGAGATACCTAAAGCGGAGGAGTACATGGATACCCTCTAAGCTTTTCCCTCTTTCTCTCTGAGAGCCACATCCCGACTTTATCTTTTTATGAGTCCCTGAGCTTACTAACCCTTCTTAGGAAAATGAACGCCCTCTCCAAAGCGGTCAGATAGTTGAGTAAGGCCATGGCTAGCAAACCCACCCTGACTTGGTTCAAAGCGCAGAAGAGCGCAGCTAGGAGCACCCTCTCAGCCCTCCCGGTCAGACTGTACTGGGTTCCGGTGACCCTCAAAGACTCCGCCTTAGCCCTTATGTAGCTCACTAACATGGAGGAATGAATAGCAAGTGCCGCCAAGAGGAGATCCCCGGAGTATATCCCCATACCTAGGAGTAGGATGCCGTCTTCTATCCTATCAACCACCGAGTCTAGAAAGGACCCTAGCACGCCCGCCTGACCCATCCTTCTAGCTATAGCTCCATCTAATGCATCGGAGAAACCGGCTAGGATAATCAGTACGGCTGCTCCCACGTAATTCCCCACGTACAGGTAGAAGAAGGACGCCATAGTTAGGAATAAACCGAAAAAAGTTACTGCGTTGGCTGTAAATCCCATAGAAACCAACCAACCGGCAATCCTGTCCATGAATCCGGAGACGCGGTCCCTGAGCATCTCTAGCATTTTATGACACCTTTTTTCCAACACCGAACCAGAGATCTTTTTTATCTTTATCTGAGGAAATTCTAGATGCCAGATCTCGTGCTCATACTGGTGGAGCCGGAGAAGGCGGATAATGTGGGGATGATAGCTAGAGCGATGAAGAACTTCGGCTTCAGGAGGCTCAGGATAGTGAGACCCATGTTTGAGTCCTTCGACAGGGCTTTAGCTGCGGCGATGCATGCCAAGGATGTTGTGAACGCTGCGGAAATACTCACAACGTTGGAGGAGGCCAGAGAGGGGATAGACCTCCTGATAGGGACAACGGCTAGGGTGAGCAGGTACTCATTGGACAGGAGGGCCATCCCGATAAGAGATCTCCTGAAGGAGCTGAGTTGGGACGCGACCTATGGCCTAGTGATGGGTAGGGAATCGGTGGGGCTCACGACTGAAGAGTTGGCCTTCTGCGATGTAGTCACCACCATTCCATCGAGCGAGGAGTACCCGGCCCTTAACTTGGCCAACGCTACGGCCATATTCCTCTACGAATTCTTCTTGTCGTTTAAAGACCCAACCCACTTCCAAGAAAAGCCCGTCCCCCGTGAGGTAAGGGAGCTGATGGTTAACTATATAAGGGACATTGTGAATGCCATCGAGCTGGCGGACCACAAGAGGGAGAGGGTCGTCCCCCTCGTCAGGAGGATAGTGGAGAGGACCTTCCCCTGTGGTATGTCCGCTGGTGAGGCCACCTACCTAGTAGGGATTATAAAGGCCGTTAGGGACAAGTTGATGAAGGTGAGGTAGTATGTCCCTTAGACCGGCGAGGAACTATAGGGCGCTGCAGAGGCCCTACACTCGGAAGGAGTACATAAAGAGCATACCCTACAGCAAGATCAACAAGTTCGACCACGGCAATGTGCACGGGGATTTCGACTACGAGGTGAGGCTCGTAGCGGATGCTAGCTTCCAGGTCAGAAGCAACGCTCTAGAGGCCGCGAGGATGACCATCTTAGCCCAGCTCAGGAAGAGGACCCCATCGGACGAGTACTACTTCTTCAAGATAGTCCCCTATCCCCATCACATACTCAGGAAGCACGCAATGGCCGGTGTCCACAAGGCGGAGAGGCTTCAGAAGGGTATGAGGCTGGCTTTCGGTAAGCCCGACGGCAGAGCGGCTCAGATAAGGAAGGGCGACACCATTCTGTTCATAAGGGTAAAGGAGGAGCACCTAGACGTGGCCAAGTACTGCGTCAAGCTGGCGAAGCTCAAGATCCCACACATGACCAAGGTGGAAGTGGTCAAGCTAGATGGAAAGGCCGAGGGATAAGAAGGAGCTGGAGATAGTCCTTCAGGGGCTCAAAGACCTGAAAAACCCCAAGCCGGAGCTGGAACAACACTCCACTCCTCCGAACCTCGCCTCCTCTTTGATCCATTTGGCATACCTCATGGGCGATTTGGAGAGATCGAGGGTCGCGGATCTCGGGTGCGGTAACGGAATCTTGGCGATAGGCTCGGTCCTGTATGGAGCATCCTATGCTATAGGCGTGGACATAGACCCGGAGGCGGTGGAGGTAGCTAAGAAGAACGCTGGAGCGGTAGGGATTTCGGATAGGACCAAGTTCGTGGTGATGGATGTCTCAAACTTCGAGGAGAGGGTGGATGTGGTGATACAGAACCCCCCTTTCGGGGTAGTGCGCAGGCACGCGGACCTTAAGTTTTTGGATAAGGCACTCCGGATTTCTAGGGTGGTTTACTCCATACACATGGCTGGGAACTCCAAGTTCCTAGCCGAGTACGCCTCTAAGAGGGGAGCTAGGCTGACTCACGTCGAGAGATGGCCCTTCCCCCTCAGGAGGATCTTCTACTACCACAGGAGGAGGGTTGTCAGCATACCCGTGGAGATGTTGAGGTTCGAGGTGATATCATGAGGGAAAGGAGGATCGTGGTTCCCGGAGAGAGGTTGGGAGTTGTTGAGGAATTTATACCCGGAGAGGGGGTCAGGGAGGAAAGGGGCACCCTTTACTCAGTTTACTTGGGCTCCCTGCATGAGAGGGACATTAATGTGTCCGTAAGACCCTTTAAGAAGCCTATACTTCCCCTCAGACCTGGGGAGATAGCTTTAGGCGAGATAAGAAATGCTGACAGGAGCGTCTACCATGTCCATCTCACCGCCCTCGTGAAGCCGAGAAGGGCGCTGCTCTCCCCTCCCGTCCAAGCGGTGATGTCCAAGAGACCTCCTAACTTGGGAGCTAGGCCCAGCGACATCGTTCTTGTGAGAATAAACTCGGTTGATAACGGTACGGTCACTGTTACGATGGGAGGGCCGCCCGACCTGGGCGTCATACTGAGCTTCTGTCCCACCTGCGGTGCCCCCTTGAGGAAGGGTGTGGGGTACACCTTGGTGTGCGAGAGATGCGGTAAGGTATATTTAGACAAGAAGATCAGTAGCAGATACGGGTGGAATCCCTTTAAGGAAGGGCTGATAAGATATGTCAAGAGGTAGCCTCTTAGACAAGAGGAGTTTTGTGCTCTCGCTCTCTCACGACGAGCTGGAAGATTTCCTTGAGTATCTGGAGAGGAGGATGGAAGGCAGGGATTACTCCTACAAGTATGTGACTGGCTCTGGGCTGAAGATAACCCTCTTCGGCACTAGGGAGGAGAACAAGGTAGCGGAGAGCGTGGTGAGACGATCTTACAGGAACTTCAAGATAGTGAGGAATCCCGTTGGGGGGCTCTACAGGTATCCGTCGGAGTGGTTGATGGAGCACGGTGGAGGCGTTTCAATGAGCCTCCTGACCCTCTCACTGAAGGGAGCCGGCCTCACTGCCAACTGGAAGAAGGACCTCCTCTACACGGAGCTGGAGCCTGAGGAGATGGTGGATCTTATGTCCGAACTAAGGACTCTAGTTAACGAGATAAAGTATGAGGTAAGGCAGAGGAAGGCCAGAGAGGTGGTGGTAGCAGCTGCTGTCAACGCAGGCGTATCCCCAATCGAGGCACTGGAGTTAGCTGAGGAGGAGGGCCTGCTCGAGAGGGATGAGAGGGGGATGTGGTGGTTCAGGGCAGATCCCGAGCTCGTGATGGATACCCTGATAAGGAAGCTGTCGGAGATGGAGGTAGATGAGAATGGATGTTGAGGTGAAGGAGGTCGGGCCCAGTGAGATAAGGGTCGTGATCAGGGGTGAGACATACACCCTCCTGACCCCCATAGTTGAGGAGCTTAACGCTCGAGATGATGTGGAGTTCGCCGGTTACGATGTCCCCCATCCACTTAAGGAGGAGGGAATCATATTTCTGAGGGTCAGGGATGGTCTGGATCCTAGGAAGATCCTGAGAGAGACCGTAGAGAAGCTCATAAAAGAATATGAGGGTTTAGAAAAGAGCTTCAGGGAGGAACTAGAGAGGATAGCTACCGAAACATGAGCCTAGGTATATCCATGTAAGCCCTCACAACCTTTTTCAGGGGGCCCAAGTCTAGGTACTCGTCCTGCACGTGCGCCCTCGCTCCCGGGCCCAGTATTATGGATGGAATGCCCGCAAAGGACCAGAGTATCTCGGCATCGGTGTACCCGGTCCCGTAGGAGAGCTCCGCTTTACCCTCCATGTCTTCCACGACCTTCTTCGCGGCGTTAAGCAGTCTGCTAGCCTCCTCATTATCGGGCAACATGTAAGGTGGCCTGTTCATGCCGATCTCCTCGACATCCGCTCCGATGTCCCTGCCCAGCTCCTCGAGCCTCGGCGCCAGCTCCTGCCTCAGCTCCTCGATCACATGCTCCACCAAGCTGGAGTACCGCCTCCTCAACTTTTCTATGTCCTCCCCGTAAACTACCCTCCTGTCCACCAAGAATTCGGCCTCGTTTGGTATCTGATTTATCGCCTCACCCGCCTTGAAGACATTGATTGAGAGAGGCGGCCTTATCTCGCTGTCTAACGTCACCTTGGGTATCTTGATTGGATTGGTGTAGTCGTAACTCTCCTTGAAGGCCCTCACCACCTCCATGGCCAGATATATGGCGTTAACCGCGTAGTCTGGCCTCGATCCGTGACCCGCTATCCCCCTGACCCTGATCTTCATCCTCAACTTACCGTTGTGGCCTATCCTGATGATCAGCCTCCCGTCCTTATCTACGGAACCCTCCCCCACTATGCCCACGGCCTTCTTTCCTTGGAGGAACGTCTTAGCGAGGTGAAGAGCCCCCCTCATGTTCTCCGGGGTGTCATCGCCGCCTTCCTCCCTCACCACGGCAGTGTATATAAGGGGAAGGTCAGTGCAGTTGGCCAGCTCCGCGTAAGCGACGGCCATGGCAGCTAATCCGCCCTTCATGTCCGAGCTGCCGAGGCCGTAGAGCTTGTCTTCCTCGATGACGGGGTCGAAAGGATCTTTGGTCCATCTTGGCTGAGGGGGGACGGTGTCCATGTGCCCGTTGTAGAGGAGGTACAGGCGACCCTCACCGCTCATCGATATGACATTCCCAACCTCATCCCTCCGTACCATCAGTCCCTTGTCCGCCAGCCAGTCGGCTAGGAATTTGGAGATCTCTTCCTCGCTCCCTATCACACTCGGGATGCTGACTAACCTCCTAGTCAGCTCGACGGCCTCTCTGTAAAGTTCCTCATAATTCCTGCACATGGTATCACTCAGGAGTCTCAGGGTCGAATAACTTAACCGCGCCGGGTGGATCTCCCATTCCCACGAGCCGCAAACTTATTGAATTTTTCATGCACTGAATACACGATGCCTAAGACCATAACCCTATCAGATGACGTATACAAGGAGTTGCTCAGGATAAAGGGGAAGAGGTCATTCTCAGAGGTCATAAGGGACCTCTTAAAAGAAAGGAGAGGTAACTCTCATGTATTGCTCATGCTATTCAGCACGATGAGTAAAGAGAGATATAAGGAAATGAAGAGAGCTGTGGAAGAGTTAGAGGAGGAGTTCGAGAGATGGGGGCAGTCCTTGACACGAACATCGTGATAGAAATAGCAGCGGGAAATAAGGAGGTCCTAGATAAGGTTCTATCCATAGATAATGAGTTCTACCTGACTACCATCAGCAGATTCGAGTTGTTTTCCGGAAATCTGACCGATAGGGAGAAGTTCTGGATAGATCAGTTGATAAGTCTTCCCCTCGACGATGATTCCTCCGAGTTGGCGGCCATGCTATTCAAGTCCCTAAAGAAGGAGGGAAGGACTGTATCTCTGAGGGATCTCTTCATAGGAGCCATATGCATGTCCAACGGGCTTCCTCTGATAACGTTGGATACAGACTTCCTAGCCCTTAAGTATCACGGTCTTGAACTCCACCTGCTCAGGGATTAGCGGTAGAGGTGGCAGGCCACGAACCTACCCTTCTCCACTTCCACAAGCTTTGGCTCCTCCTTATCACACGGCTCAAAAGCCTCTACGCACCTTGGATGGAATATGCATCCTCTCGGCAGGTCTATAGGGCTTGGAACGTCTCCCTTTATTGGGACCTCCTTCAACTTCCTCCTGTAGTCCACTTGACCCTTGGGAACAGCTTCTACCAGTGCCTTCGTGTATGGATGCTTGGGATCGAGTATCACGCTATCTGCGGATCCCAGCTCCACTATTTTCCCCAAGTACATGATCGCCAGCCTGTCGCACATGTGATAGGCCACCGACAGGTCGTGGGTTATGAAGAGGTAGGTGAGACCATACTTCTCCTTTAGATCGAGCATGAGCTTAAGTATGCCGGCCCTTATAGACACATCAAGCATACTGACCGGTTCGTCGGCGACCACAAACTTGGGGTTCAGTATCAGCGCCCGAGCAATGGCCACCCTCTGCCTCTGTCCCCCCGACAGCTGGTGGGGATACCTTATCATGAAGTCCTCGGGAGGCTCCAGCCCCACATCCTTCAGAGCCTGATAAACCATATCGAACCTCTCCTCCTCGCTTCGAACTCCGTGTATGCGGAGAGGTTCCTCTATCAGATCGTAGATGGTCATCCTAGGGTTCAGGGACTCGTAGGGATCTTGGAATATTATCTGCATCTTCTTCCTATATTCCTTGAACTCTCCTTTGGGTATGTCGTAGATATTCCTCCCTTCAAAGATGACTTGTCCCTCAGTCGGCTCCAGCAACCTGACCAGAAGTCGGCCAGTGGTGCTCTTCCCACATCCCGACTCTCCAGCTAAGCAAAAGACCTCATTCTCCTCAATCGCGAAGTTGAGGTCGTTAACTGCTTTCACGAACTTCTGCTCCCTACCCTTCAGAATGTCCGACCAGCTCCTTCTCACGGGGAAGTACTTCTTGAGACCCCTGACCTCTATTATCATAGCTCTCACCTAAGATGTCCTGCCTGCAATCAAGTGGCAGGCCACGAACCTACCCTTCTCCACTTCCACCATCCTCGGCTCCTCCTTATCACACGGCTCGAACCTCTTCGGGCAGCGGGGATGGAATCTACATCCGGGCGGGGGTTCCAGCAGATTTGGCGGAGATCCTGGTATGTATTCGAACCTCCCCTTCTCTCCCACTCCTATCCTCGGGACCGCCCTCACCAGCAGCTCCGTGTAGGGATGGAGGGGGTCATCTACTATCTTGTCGGTCGGCCCTATTTCCACTATCTTCCCGGCGTACATTACCGCAATTCTGTCCACCAATTCGAACATGGTAGTGAGGTCGTGGGTTATGAAAATGAGAGACATGTTAAACTTACTCCTCAATTCCTTGAACAAGTTGAGGATCTGGGCCTGAACCACCACATCGAGGGCAGTAGTGGGTTCGTCAGCTATAACAACGGGGGGGTTGAGTGCCAAGGCCATGGCTATCATGACCCTCTGCCTCTGCCCCCCGGAGAGCTCATGAGGGTAGCTCCTAACCCTCTGTCTGCCCACCCCCACCAGATCAAGCAGCTCTTCTGCTCTGGCTAGTGCATCATCCTTACTCATCTCCTCATGGGCCAGTATCGCCTCAGCTATCTGATCGCCGACTGTGTACACGGGGTTCAAAGCATTCATCGCAGCTTGGGGTATAACGCTAATTTCTTTCCATCTTATTTTCCGCATCTCGTCCTCTGAAAGCGGAACTACGTCCCTTCCATTTATGTAGATCTTACCTCCCACTATCCTACCAGGAGGCGGGACTTCCTTTACCAAAGAGTATGCTACGGTACTCTTCCCACATCCCGACTCCCCAGCTAATCCGAAAAATTCACCTCTCTTCACCTGAAATGTCACATCTGATGCCGCATCGACGACGCCGAAGCTCGTCTCGTACACAACTTTTAACCCTTCTGCAGCCAGCACATGCTCAGAAGAACCGCTTGATAGTGACATTTAAAGGCATTCACCTCGAGCCCCAGCTAGGGCCTTCTAAAAAACCATTGCGGCCCCATAAAACATCATATGAGGTGCAAGTTATGAAGCGTGGTTCGAGTTTCGCGAGCTTTCTATTCGCTCTGCTTTTAACCGCTCTTATAGCTCTGCCGAGCATTCCTGTTGGTCTTGCTGAGGAACCTACCCTCAGAATCGCTCTACCCAGTCCACCTCAGACCTTAAACGCTTGGTCTGATACCTCTACTTGGACGATAATCACCCTTGACATGATTTACGAACCACTGGCGACGACCGATCCGGATGGCAAATACATACCTTGGCTGGCCGAATCTTGGGAGGCATCTCCCGACGGGAAGGTCTGGACAATAAAGCTGAGGAAGGATGTGAAGTGGCAGGATGGGAAGCCCTTCTCCGCCGAGGATGTGAAGTTCACCTTCGAGTACTTCAAGAAGGATGTCACCGCCAAGAGAGGTCACTCCGATATGGACTACTTGGATCATGTGGAGGTCGTGGACGATCACACGGTCAAGCTCCACCTGACCGAGCCGTTCGTGGCCGTAGTAAATACGATGCTGACCAACCCAATACTGCCCAAGCACATCTGGGAACCGATAGTCAGCAGGGATGGCTTCGTCGCCTCGAAATATGAGCCGAAACTCAGTGAGGTCGTAGGAACGGGTCCCTTCAAGGTAGTAGAGTACAAGACTAACGAGTACGTCAAGCTAGTGGCCAACGAGAACTACTGGAAGGGAGCTCCGGCTGTTAAAAACGTCGTGATCCAGTTCGTTAAGGAGGGAGATACGCAAGTCCTGATGATAAAGAAAGGCGAGATAGATGCTGCCATACATCTCGCCATAAACCCGGCGGTCGAGAAGGATCTGAAGGCCGCCGGAGTTAAGGTCCACAGGTACCTGAGGCCCTACTTCTACCACTGGGGCTTCAACCTCAAGCACTTCCCGTTCACAGAGAAGAAGTTCAGGAAGGCCATGGCGTACGCGATAAACCTGACTGAGATAGTGGAGATAGCTAGGCTTGGAGCCGGAGAGCCCGGGAGCTATGGAGTGATGCCAGCGGTCTGGAAGGACTGGTACTGCGAGGAAGCCGGTAAGATGTACTCCTACAACCCGGAGAAGGCCAAGCAACTTCTGGACGAGCTAGGATGGGTTGACAGGGATAATGACGGGATAAGGGAGACCCCCGACGGTAAGGATGTGGCCTTCGAGATATACCCGCCGAGCTACGATCCCGCTAGGGTCAGGGCCGCTGAGATGATAAGGGATTACCTCAAGGAGATCGGAGTGAAGGTCACCGTGCAGGTGGGCGACTGGAAGGGAGTGGTGTGGCCTGGTATAAAGGCCCACAAGTTCGATAGCTTCATCCTCGGTGCTGGTCCGACCGAGCCCGATCCCGACTGGATGAGGCTCAGGTTCAAGACGAACGCCTCTGCCAACTACTACGAGCTATCCGATCCCGAACTCGATCAACTGCTTGAGGAGCAAGCCGTGACCCTAGATGTGGCCAAGAGGAAGGAATTGGCCTGCAAGATACAGCTCAAGCTTGCCGATCTCCTGCCGCTGATAACCCTCTACTATCCTGTGATAATCAACCCCTACAGGACGGACAGGTTCGAGGGATGGGTTCCGATAAAGTTCGACTGGATAATCAACAGGTGGACCATGCTCAACCTTAAGCCCAAGGCGAAGCCTACCCCAACTCAGACCCAGCCTTCCAAGACCACGGCTCCAGCCACGACACCAGCTCCCTCACCTGCTCCAGCCCCCACATCCGCTCCAGCCACGACACCAGCTCCCTCAGGGCCTGACATGACTATGATAGGCGCCGTTGTGATCCTATTGATCATCATAATAGCGGCGGTCTGGCTGTTCCTCAAGAAGAAATAGTCTTAACCACCAATCTTTTTCTTTTTCCGCTCATAGCCCGCGAGGCCCGCTGGGGTGTTAAATGGATGACAAGCTACAGCGTGTTCCTGATCAGGAAGGTCCTCGCCATATTCCTGACGTTTATCGCCGCCGTGACTTTCGTCTTCATAATGGTCAGGTTGGTCGGAGATCCCTTCGGCACCTTAGTGCTCGAGGACCCGAGAATAACTCCGGAGCAGATAGAGAAGATCAAGGCCGTCTACGGGCTGGACAAACCGCTTCACGAGCAGTACGTGGACTTCATCCTCAACACTTTCAAGGGGGAGTTCGGGTACTCTCTTCACTACCAGAGGCCAGTCATGGACGTCATCATGGAGAGGCTGCCGTGGACACTCCTCCTTCTCCTCCCGGCTATCATAATCTCCACCATCCTCAGCATATACACGGGGATGAAGACTGCTTGGAAGCATGGCACTAGGTACGACGTGGTGGTGACCTCGACGGCCCTCTTCATCAGGAGCACCCCTCACTTCTGGCTCGCCCTGCTCTTCCTGATGTTCTTCGGCTACTACCTCGGACTGTTCCCCTTGGCCGGATCGGTAACGCCAGCTAAGGAGTTCCCGTCCGTGCTCGACTACCTCGCTGATATAGCCTGGCACGCGGCCCTCCCGATCACTGTGTTGGTTGTCAGGGAGATTGGGATGTACATGCTCTACATGAGGAACGCGATGGTCGAGGTCATGGGACAGGACTTCGTCTGGATGGCGAAGCTCAAAGGGTTAGCGGAGAGGACCGTCATGTACAGGCACGCAGCTAGGGTGGCGATCCTGCCTATGGTCACGGTAACGGCCCTGAGGTTCGGTTTCATGATAAATGGAGCGATCTTGACGGAGACTGTGTTCAGCTACCCCGGCATGGGGAGACTAATCTTCGACGCCATAATGAACGATGATTACTTCCTCGTCCAAGGGGCCTTCATCATAATGACGGTCACGGTCCTCTTGGCCAACTTGGTGGCCGATCTGCTCTACGGAGTACTCGATCCTAGGGTCAGGGTGACCTGATGACGGCAGTCAGGAAGGAAGAGCTGATAAGGAACCTCAAGAAGACGGGATGGCAGAGGAAAGTACAGGGAATAAAGGAGTTCATGGGCATAGTCAGGAGCCACAAGGCCTCGCTCTTCGGATCCATCCTGCTCACGATCATAGTGGTGATGGCGCTGTTCGCGCCCTATCTAGCACCCTACGACCCCTACAAGAGGACCGGCAGACCTCTGGAGCCTCCGAGCTGGAAGCATCCGCTGGGCACCAATGATGCAGGCCAAGACATACTGAGCGAGCTGATCTACGGAGCTAGGATCTCCCTCATGATAGGAATAGTATCAGCGGTTTCGGCCGTGGCCATAGGCGTGGTGGTAGGGATGGTCGCTGGCTACAAGGGAGGCAAGGTGGACGAGGTGCTCATGAGGATAGTGGACCTCTTCATGGTCATGCCCAGCCTCCTCTTAGTGATTTTCCTAGCTATGGTCTTCAAGGGCACGTGGCTAGGAACTCAGATGTTCTTAGTGCTCATCGTGGCCATTGCAATAACGAGCTGGCCCACTGTTGCTAGGGTGGTCAGGAGCATGATACTATCGCTCAAGGAGAGGCCCTTCGTGGAGAGCGTCAGGGCCTTGGGAGCCTCAGATGCCTACGTGATGGCCAAGTACCTGCTGCCGAATACAGCTCCCCTCATACTGGCGGAGACTCTCCTGAGAACGGCAAGCAACATGATAACCGAGGCATCCCTCAGCTTCCTCGGTCTAGGAGATGCTACCCAGAAGAGTTGGGGTATGATGCTTCACTACGCCTTCTCGAGGCAGGCCATAGTGCTTGGGCTCTGGACGTGGGTCATTCCTCCAGGCCTGATGATATCCCTGAGCGTGCTCTCACTACTGCTCGTTGGACAGGCATTAGAGATCTATGTGAACCCAAGACTGAGGAGGAGGTAGACAGCTGTACATAGCAGTGATATTAGGGAGTAATACTCTCTTTCCACTACCTTTTCTAGTCTCCTTTCCTGTATTAGGCTATCTTGATTCCTCTCCGCCTCGCTTCAGAGAGTAGCTCCGAGGACTCATTCACGACGATTATATCGGGAGGGAGGCCGGCATCCAGCAGATTTCTGATCTCCTCATCTAGCAGGGAGAAATAATCTACCTTCTCCAATGGAACTATCACTATATCCACGTCGCTCTCCCCGGGAATGGCGCAGCCCTCCACGAGCGAGCCCACCACGTATGCCTCCTTTACTAAGCCCGATAGTTTCCTCCCTATCCTCTCGATTACCTCCCTCAAATCTTCCAAGGAGACAGTCCTCACCGGGTTAGTCATCTTCCACAATCCTCCGCAGCTCCCTTATTATCCCCCTCCATTAGATCCAGATCTTCTTCGGACACTGATGGGATGACCCCGTAATCCCCCCTTTCCCTTACAGAGTATGCCTTGGAAATTCCCTTCACAAGCTCTTCCTCGAGCCCCAACTCTTCTCTCCTTTGATTCTAAAGTCTATTCAAAATTTGTTACTTTATCTACGCATATTATACACTCACCAATCCATGCCCGTACTGTAGCTACTGCGGATGTTATTCAACGTGTGGGTATCCACAAATGTTTATAATCAATGTCATTGTACCATGAAATCAATGCTAACAAAAATACTTCCCTATTTTTATGACCGTGAAAGGTGAATACTGATGGAAAAACTGGAACATTTTATATTTCTAGTGATTTTAATAATTGCTATCCTGACTATAGCCTATATTTTCGATAATTATAATTACCTTATTTTCTAGTGTTTCTAGTACTGAGATAATTAAAACCAACAATATTACTACTAACAGAGTCAATACAAGATGTACAAACACCAGTAGAGAAGTTGTTGGAAAAATAAGTGCTTGTAATATCGGATTAAGGGAAAAACTTAATGCCTCTTTGTTCTTCATTGATGACTTGAACTGTGATGGCGTAACCGACTTGATCGTGGCAAAAGGTGACGAGTTATCTGGTGTCTCACTATCCCACGAGGAGAAACGATCCTCTGGAAGTACAATGCAAAGGGATTGATAACGGCCCTCTCGGTAATCGAATCCGATGAGGGCCCTCCTGTCGTTCTGGCAAGCTCTACCTACGAAGGGAGGATCTACGCGCTTAAAATGGGTCAACTACTGTGGACTTTCAGCCCCTCCAATGAGGCGACTAGAGGCAGCTATCTTTTCATCCCCATCATAAAGACGGGCGACCTCAACGGGGATGGGAGAGATGAAGTGGTGGCTTACGAATTCTACACGACAGAGATGTACGCGCTGAGCCGGGATGGAAGGCTCCTCTGGAGGATTAAGGTCAATCAATCCGTGGAAGGGCTTACAATAGCTGACTTGAACGGCGATGGAAAGGGGGAGATAGTGTACAGTGGGTATGAGCCTCCTGAAGGGACACCCTTCCCCCAATCGGTGAGCTACCTCTTGGGCCTCATCAACGGTGAGGGCAAACCTCTATGGAAGGCGAGGGATGCTGCTTACCGACACTCCGAGCCATTAGTGGTAGATTTGGATGGTGACGGCACTCCAGAGATAGTTACTGGATGCAGAGAAGGCCTTTGCGTGCTGAACGGAGAGGGTGTCCTTGAATGGACCTTTAAGACATCCCCTGGTACCTTCAGGCCAATCTCCGGCGATTTGAACGAAGATGGCGGGCCAGAAATCGTATTCGCTACGGTGAACGGTTCTGTTTACGCGGTGAACTTCAATGGTGAGGCGGTCTGGAGGTATGACGCAGGCAACATAGACTCCTCTCCCCTAATGTGGGATGTTGATGGCGACGGACAGAGCGAGATTCTGATCCCGTGCGAGGATGGACTGAAGATCCTAGGTCACAACGGTACCGTTGAGTGGGTGTACGGGAAAGAGAGCCTCAGTGCAGCCCACGCAGACGTAGATGGAGACAGAGAGGGAGAACTCCTAGTATCGACTCCATCCGGTCTATAGATCCTCGATAGCACCAGATATCGATTGGAGGTGGAAACCCATCCTTACGAGATCGTCGTCAGGTTAGAGCAAGACATAACACCCCTGATAGCACAGGAGAGGAGGATCTTCATCAAATCCACAGCCACCACCTTCTACAGAATCAACGATTCCGAAGTCGCCCTGAACGCCCTCCCCGGCAGGTATGAGATCGGCTTGATGGTAGGTAATTGGGTCGCGGCCACGCAAAGAGTGGTCGTTCCTTGGGCTCCGACTATGGAGTGGCCGAGCCCCTCAGGATCCGTTTCGAGGAGTTTCTTGGTGAGGCACGCCACGGGCAAGGGGCTAAGCATCGGACGTGAGAAGACTCTCTTTCCCGACTACACGCTGACTCCCCTCATTGGAGATGTTGATGGGGATGGCAGCCCCGATCTAGTCCTCATGGACGGTAAGGAGATGCAGATATTCGATATGAGCGGGAGAGTCGTTAAAGTTCAGCTGGACAGCGAAGCTAGAGGGGGAATCATAGCTGATCTGAATGGGGATGGCTCTCGGAAGTCCTAGTAGTGGAGAGAAGAAAGGTTCAGGCATTCTCCCACCTTACCAACCTATGGAACTTCAAAGCTGAGAATGGTGAGGAGTTCACTGGAGCGGCGATAACGCCCGTAGGGAGGGAGAGGTGGCTGATCATCACTGCAAGATCGAGCGTCTACTCCCTCACACCTGGAGGTACCTTGAAGTGGAAGCTGAGCCTAGGTGGGGAGCTGTCGCCACCGGCCATGTCGGATATCGATAACGACGGTGAATTTGAGGCTGTGGTAGCCGTTAATCTAGGTAATAAGTCCGAGATCCTAGCAGTGGATGAAGGCGGAACTCCCAGCCCGATTATCTCGATGAACTCAAGTGTGAGGGAGATCTTCGTTTCCGATATTGGAGGCGACGGCACCGAGGATCTCGTAATGCTGTGCAATTCCGGCTTATACATCAAATCAGGTGAAAACATTGTTCTAATTCTACCGGATGCCTATCCACCGGCAATAGCCGACATTGACGGAGATTCGAGGATAGATGTAGTAGCGTATTCCAGAGAGGGCATCCTCATGATAGTCACAGCTGAGGGCGTCAGGAAGTTTGACTTAGGGTTCGAAGACACCTCTCCACCCGTAGTAGTCGATCTAAAGAATGGAAGCTCTAAAATTCTATTGGGTGACTACCAAGGACGCCTACACTTAATCGACCCAGATGGGGCTGCAATATCTACGATTAAGGTATCTCGCTTTCCCGTGAGGGGAGTCTATCCCGTGGACTTGGATTCGGACGGTCGCTTAGAAGTGGTAATCACAGATCTCGAGGAAGTTCACGTGCTCTCCTCAGGCGATCTTCCCTAAGACGGTTCTAATCATCGCTTCGGAATCTCTCTGAATCTGTTTCACTATGAATCTCATGATGGAGACCATGCCAGGTGACCTTTCCAGCAGCACCTCTCCCTCCAGTACTTTCGCCCTAAACCAGGGCGGGGCGTAATCTATTACCCTCACATCCACGGGAATCCCTACGATGCGACTTAGCTCATCCGATAAGGTCTCCTCGTAACAAGGCAGCTCCCCGTAAGGGACTCTGCCACCAGTGAGAACTCCGACATCGATATCCCTGAACACGGACGATGAGATGAAGCTCCCGTAGATGAGGACAGCTAGGATCTCCTCCCTAGGTAGGAGGGCCTCGAGCAACTTACGCTTAACTTCCCCTTTCTCGGAATCGGAAAGCCTGTAGAAGGTGAACCTCTGCCTGTCCTCACGGATCCTCAGAGATATAAGTCCTCACCTCCTCCCAAGAATGATTCTATCGCCTCTATTCCGCCACCTCTTGCTTCTTCATATAACCTGAGATCATCCACCTCCCAGTACCTGTGAATCAGCATGTTCCTCAGCGATGCGAGTCTCTCCATTTTAGTACCCACGGATGGTCTCACGACTTCCTTCCTGTATAATTCGCTGAAGGACTCCCTATACCCTCTGGGTAGCACCCCGAAATCCCTCTCCAGTATGGAAACAGCGATCTTAGATAATGATTCGACAATTACTATGAGGAGATACCTCAACGTGTACAGGTTTCTCCTATCCGACAGATATTCATCTATGGAGAGCCTACATATTTCCTTTAGACTGGACAAGTAATCTGAAACCTCTTCGATTAGCCTCAGAACCATGTTCCTATCAACATTTGTCATCTCAAGTCGGACGAATGTGGGAGATTTCCTTTAAAAGACATAGGATTCTCCATCCCGTCGTATTGACTGGATGCCGGGTTTGATGCCAAGATCTATAGAGCATTCCCAAGCAAGGGCGCTTAGCTTTCGAATTCTGTTGGAGTTATGTGCAAATATGGAGCCTTTAAACGTCGAACTGAGTGCTCGACTATGCACGAACTCTTTTAGGGGTGCGCTCCAAACCCCCCGCCACTCTTCCAAGGACAAGGCTCACGGGCGGACGGCCTTCGGGGTCATACAATGCTGACAACCTCACCGAGCTTGCCCGATCTCAGTCTGTCGTAGAGAGCTGCCACCACGGGAGAGGCCCTAACCTCGTAGACCACCTTCCTGTATATCTGATCTAGGTTTGCAGGGTTCTCCGGATCTCCCGGCGGGTAATCAACCCTCTCCTGCTTAGATACCTCCCCTCTAACCTCAACTATTGAAGGTTGCCTCTCGGGGAACTGCGTCGACAGCTCCGGATTCACCACCACATTCACTTTCCTTTCCAAGGCTCTTACCCTAGAATCCCCGAGCCCTCTCTCTAGCTCGTCTAAACCTACTCTCCCG
The DNA here is from genome assembly GCA_030130125.1 of Thermoproteota archaeon. Taxonomy (NCBI): domain Archaea; kingdom Thermoproteati; phylum Thermoproteota; species Thermoproteota archaeon. The sequence continues at coordinate 9,827 of JARZZM010000042.1, read as the reverse complement.
TAGATGAGGGCCAACGCCACCAAGTAGGGAAGGCTGAATCTAGCCTGATCTACGTTTTTCGGCTCCCTAATTCCCGCGACTTTCGCTGCCTCCTCGAATACCTCCACCCTGACTTCTCTCACCTCCTCAGGCCTCACCTCGTCGCTCAGCATTATCGCGGCCGTTAGCGCAGTGTGAGTGTGCCTGCATGTCGGAAAGAACTTGTAACCGTTCAGTAGTATGGCATAGTTCCATCCGGGGTCCAAGCTCTCCTCTAGCCTGCATCCGGGAGCCATGTTCTTGCAAAATCCTCTTTCGTCCTCGAGGGCCCTTAGATTCGTTTTCATGCCATTCCTCGCCATTAGTGAGGAAGTAACTCCCAGAAAGGCGGCGTGGCCTGAGCTGAACGGTTTGATGGATGATCCCCCCGATATGAAGCCCCAGAGTCCCGAGGCATAATAAGAGGAGATCGCTAAAGCCTGGGAAACCTCCTCCAAACTTAACCCCAACACCCTCGACGCGGCAGCTGCAGCGCCCAAAGACCCAGCAGTGGCGGTGGTGTGCCATTTAGAGTAATGATCCCTGCCGAAAGCCCTTCCAAATCTTGCAGCCACCTCGTATCCGATAACCACGGCCTCAAGCATCTTCTCCCAGCTGACCCTCCCCTCCCCAAGCGCCAGGGTGGCCGGAACGATAACGCTGCCTGCATGAACGAAGCCCTGTCTCAACCAGTCGTCATACTCGAGCGAGTGGATGGCGAAGCCGTTTACGAGAGCGGCCATCGATGGAGAAGATCGCCACCAAGCCCCCAGAACTAGAGAACCTTTATCGATTGGGTATGCTAGGGAAGCGAACCTCTTCACCCTCTCCTCCCTCTCAAAGCCGAGTATGCCTACTCCAATGGAGTCTAGGAGGGCTTTTTTGGCCTCGTCCCTGACCTCCAGCGGTAGAGAGGAGTATTCCCAAGACCACACCTGTGACAGGATATCCACCACTACCGGCATCTTGCTACCTAGGGGGTCTACCTTATCAACTATGGGATCCGTCTAGGCTAGGGATTTCCGTTCTGATCTGGACTTGATCTCCCTCACTATTTCCAGCAGAGCTCTAGCCTGCTCGTAGTTCATTCGGTCTATCATCATTCCCCTATGAGAAGCCGCTCCTAGCCCCCTTCTAACCGCCTCCTCGTAAGCCTTGACTATCTCCTCAGCCTCTCTAATCTCTTTCTCGCTCGGAGTGAACACCTCATTGATTATCGGTACGTGGGAGGGATGAATCGCGTACTTCCCCTTATAGCCCAGCCTCCTAGCCAGGAGGGCTTGCCTCTTCACTCCCTCTCTATCTATGATCAGCCCGAGGAAGGGGGTGTCCAAGGCCGGGATTTTGGCAGCAGCGGATGCGACGCTCACCTTAGACCTAGCATACAGGAGCTCGATCTCATCATCAGATAGATCGCTGATGTTCCTGCCCAGATCCCTCAAAAAGTCCCCCATGCCGAACGAGAGCGCGCAGATCCTATGCGAGGAGAGGGCTATCTCGAGGGATCTCTCAACGCCCATTGCGCTCTCTATCAGCGGGATTATCCTGACCTCCTCCAGTCCTCTCTCCTCCTCCAAGCGCTGTACCCGCTCCTCCAAGTGCTTAATGTCCTCCGCTCTCTCAGTCTTGGGGAGCACGATCCCGTCCAGCCCCTTCACCATTGTGAACACCAGATCGTCCTCAAGCATCCCAGTCGTGGACGAATTCACCCTGACAAACACCTCGCCACCGAATTTCCCCCTTTCCTCTTTCAGGAACTCCCTTACAAGCCACCTAGCAGTCTCCTTCTCCTCTATAGGTACAGCATCCTCCATGTCCAGTACTACGACATCAGCCCCGCTCCTCAACGAGCTCAGCATCAACCTCCAGCTATTGGCAGGTACGAAGAGCAAGGATCTGGCTAGAAAGGTCATAAGATATCCCTCAGCAGCTCGATTATATGCTTGGGCGACTCAGCCAACTTAACTCCCGCCTCCTTGAAGGCCCTGATCTTGCTCTCAGCGGACCCCTTATCGCTCACGACCATGGCGCTCGCGTGGGAGAACCTCATCCCCTTGGGGAGCGTCCTCCCTGCCACATAAGCTATCAGGGGCTTCGTGAACCCTCCATTTGACACGAATTCGGCGGCTTCCTCCTCTTGGACTCCACCTATCTCGGCGAAAAGCACGACAGCATCCGTCTCTTCATCTTCCTCGAACATGGCCAGCAGCTCAGCCTCGGTCAGTCCCACCAGTGGTTCACTGCCAGTATGCACCGCGGTGGTAATCCCGAAACCAGCCCTGCTTATGGCCCAAGAGGTGGTGGTCGTCTGCCCACCGCTCCTTGAGATAACACCCACCCTACCAGGGACAAAGGCCTCCTTGGCCAGCTCTAGGGACCCGCCCACCCATCCCATGACCGCTTTACCTGTGCTTATCACACCAAAGGATCCAGGTCCCTGAACCCTCACGCCCCTCCTCCTAGCTAAAGCGAGTATCCTCATGGCATCGTGCACGGGCACCCTCTCGGTCGGGATAAGCACATAGCCTATTCCGGCCTCTATGGCCTCGGTCACGGCCTCCAAGAGGTGAGCCGGTGGGACTAGGGTGATGGTCGCATCCACGCGCCCCACCTCCTCCAAGGCCTCCTTAACGGAATCGAAGACCGGAACCCCCCAGACCCTCGACCCTCCCCTCCCAGGAGTCACCCCAGCAACTACTTTAGTTCCGTATTCGAGCATGTATCGGGTGGCGAACTCCCCCGTCCTCCCAGTTATCCCCTGAACCAGAACCCTTGTATTCTCGTCGATCAATATGGCCATCAGACCACCTCCATCGGCACCCTTACCTCGATCACTCCGCTCCCATACCACTGGCAGTGGATCTCGCAGGCAAGGCACTCATTATCTATCCTCACGGCCTCCTGAGGGGAAACAGCTAACGCTGGCTTGCCATTCTCTATCTTCAGTATGTTCCGGCCGTATAGTCTGCAGGCCTTCACGCAGGCGAAACCGCAGTTCGGGGCCACACATCCATCCAGATCTATTATCACTTCGGCCGTCCTAGTCCTGAACCTCATTTCTCTCCCTCCTATACTCCTCAACAAGCTCTAGGACCCTATCCGCTATGTAATCGGTCTCGTAGATGTAGTCCCTGCCGTAGAGCTCGAACCTTATCGGGAGGTCTCTAACCCCTCTCCTGATTATCTCGTGGCTCTCCTCCTCCTTGTTCCCAGCAAGCAGAATAACCGCAGGGAATCCCGGCCTATCCCTCAGCATCTCGTTGAACGCCTTCACAATGGCATGAGCGTGGTGCCACTGCTCCTGACTCGCCAGAACGCTCCCCATCATCACGTATCCCTCTATCCTCGGGATGGAGAGGATCGTCCTGATCACCCTGTAGACCTTAGATGCCGGTGGGTCACCGCTTGTATCAGAGTAATTGGCTAGTTTAAGCCCCCTCCTTATCAGCGCATCCGCTGCCAGCATCGCGCCTCCTCCGCCTATCCCGTGGAATCCTATGTAACCCTCGGACGCCTCTGTTGTCAGCTGGATGAAGTACCCCGTCCCCCTCGGATCGGCATCGTCCCAGTACCACATCCTCCTCTCCAGATCGGTCGGCTCCCTGTTCAGGTCCTTAGGGACCTCCACCTCGACATCGGGGTGCCTGAAGAGCGCGTGGTCATCGAGGTCTATCCTCGCATCCAGTGCCACCAAGCCCTCGCCCGTAAGGGCGAGGGGATTCACCTCTACACTCCTAGCGTCATATTCCATGAAAATGTCGTAGAGCTTCAGTGCGATGTCTACCGCCTCGCTTGGCATCCCCACTTGAGAGAACTCCTCCTCTACCACCTCCCTTCCCAATCCGTCTAGGTAGTCCACAGGTATTCTGACCACACCCTCCGACCTCTCCTCGATGCCCGTACCGCCGAAGGGGCTGGCCAGCAGCATGGGAGATCTGAACCTCATGGAATCGTTTATAACGACGCTGAGGAACAGCTCGGCCCTCACATCCATCCTCCTCTCAACGAGGACCTTCTTGGGTCTGAATCCCCTGAAGTAAGAGGAAAGCATCTCCTCAGCAGCCATGCGAGCCTCTTCAGGAGATGATGCGAACCTGACGCCACCCACGTTGTGCCTTCCAGTGAAGGGAAGCTGTGCCTTCACTACAACACTGCCCTCCAGCTTTCTAGCTATTGCCTCGGCTTCTTTCGGATCAGAGGCTATTTCTCCATCCGGTACAATTATTCCATGATCCCTCAATATCCTCTTGGACTGATACTCGAGGAGCTTGGCCCTAGTATCACCCAACGATCCCTTCACCGATACGATAAATTGATTCCTCCTCCGTTGAAGACGCTGGGGACCCTTAGTATTATATCGTCAGCTCACTTTAATTTTGGTACCCACCCTTAAACCCGATGGATGAAAGCAGGCTTGCTAGATACAGAGAAAAAATGGAATACGTTATAGATGCATTGGAATCTATCAGGGAACCGAGAACTCAACTTGAGCTGTCTGGCGTGTTTTATAATCTCATAACCTCTATAGAGGCTTCTATGGATCTAATAGCGATGCTTCTAAGGGATTTAGGGGAAAGGATAGAAGACGACTACACAAATGTGGATAAGCTTGTGAAATTGGGTATCTTAAGTGATGAATTGGGGGAGGATCTGAAAAAGTGCAATGGGCTGAGGAACTGGTTGGTTCACAGGTATAACAGGGTAGATCCGGAGCTGGTGATGGACTCTGTGGAGGAGGTAAAAGAAACGCTGTACTCCCTGCTGAGGAGACTGGAGGAGGTCCTAAATGATATCTCTGGATCAGATTAGGAGGGATTTGAGGTTTCTATCTTCATACGAGGTGGTCTTATACGGCTCCTACGTTACAGGAGATTACACAAGGGAGTCCGACATAGATGTGGCAGTCATCACGCGGGAGAAGGACAAGAACAAGAACTTCAGGATTCAGCTCGACATCTGGGGGAAGGTGCCCTCACCCATATACGATGTGAGGGTGTTCGAATTGTTACCGATAAGGGTCAAGGCCTCGGTGATCGACGGGTACTTGGTCCTCTTCGGGAGCGAGTCCGATATTTCTGAGTACTTCTACAGGTGGAGGAAGGTATGGGAGGACGTTAGAAGGAGAATAGAGCCCATGTCTATAGAGGAGAAGATTAAGGCGGTTAGGAGAAGGAAGAAGATCCTGAAAACTATCACTAAACCCGAGTAGAATACCTCACTTCTGGATGATGTTCCAGTCATCTGAAGAGGGAGAGCGCGGGGAACATACCGTATACTAGGAGGTTGTTCACGAGATGATAGTAAAAGCTGGCGTAGTGTCCTTCTCAAGAACAGCCATATGTCCAATATGACCCATTCCAGCATGCAAAGCATTATTCTAGGCCCGAAGTACACATGTAATAGCGTGAAGAACGCAATGGAGATTGCAACCGAAAGGTAAGGTTGTCAGTCAGGGAGTAAAGCCTAGCTATCGAATAGCCTCTGTAAAATGTATACTCGAAGAAAGCGGCAGAGACACCTAGGTGAGGATCGCCACAATTTCGGAGGGATGACTCAGTCCCCTCTTGGTCATCTCCTCAAGATACCCGGTTCCGAGATCTAGCTGGTTCCTGATCCAGTAAAGGAAGCCCAGAGCACCTATGTCGCAATCAGAAAGATTATGGACCAGCGAATACCCTTAATCCTCTCTCACCGAATTAGATGCTGCTCCACCCGGTTTCCTCCCATCTCATCACGAGTAGCAGGAGCAAAAGCTTGTCACTTGGGTGAGAGTGTAGGATAGGACGGTCCATACACCCAATCCCATTGAAGTCATCAGCTCCCCATATAGGGGTGATAATCCAGAAGCTGATCAGGGAGACGACTAATCCTACGGCTGCAGGGTCCTTGGGGGCACTCCTTCCTCACTCCATTCCTTCTCAATCTAGAGTTATGGTGAGTAAGTTAAGAGACTTTCAGTCTGAAAAACAGATGTATGAGGGAAGTAACTGGGAATATGGAAGGCTCTTACCAAGGAACCTTCCCATCGAGTATGTCCTTCAGGGGTCTCTTCCACAGAAGGTGGAATACCCTCCTCTCCTTCCTATCGTACACCGCCTCGAAGTCCACGTATCCCTTGTTCATGTAGTAGAGCATGGCTTCAGCCGTGTACTCCCTCCACTTTCCTACCGTACCCCTCTCCCTAGCCTCTGAGACGCTGTAAGGCACCTCTATGAGCACAAGCTCGCTCTTGACCCTCTTGAATCCCTTAGGAACCCCCGAATCTAATACCATTACCTCCTCGGCCCCAGCCCCCAAGGCCTCCTTGAGGGAAGGAGAGCTCAGCTCTCCCTCGGCCTTTCTCCTCACTCTCTCGCTATCCAAGAACCACCATACCTTCAGCCTATCGGTTCTCAATCCCCTGTTTATCTCATCGTTTATCTCACCGTAGTAGTTCACTACGTACTCCCAGCTCACGACGCCTAGCTTACCCAAGTTGAACCTCGTGTTCAGCCCTTGGAGGGGATCGAAGGTCCATCTCGCTCTAGTGAGCCCCTGCTCGAGCACCAGCTCCCTCTGAGCCTGCTTTATCATGAAGCCCAGTCCTGAGTACTTAAGCTCCTCGACAACTGCACTCTGGTGGGAATAATGGTAGAGGCCCTTCTCGTCCCTAGCTAGGAAGCCCCAAGCGAATCCCACGGCCCTGCCAGTCTCTAGGTCGAACGCGGCTACCACTATACCAGAGTTATCGGCGGCGGCCTTGAGCACATGAGACGGGGTGGCTTCGGTCCGGTCCTTACCCATCCTCCAAGCTGATGCCTGAACCTCCACTAGCTCTCTAAACTCCTCCGGCCTTTTAACAGGCCTTATCTCGACCCTGAGGGTTCTACCACTCCTATCCTTGAGTTCGACGATCCCTAAGTGGGTCATCTCTCTAAACTCGGGAGGCTTCTTTATCCCCTTTACGGGTCCTTCTCTTAACTGATATGTAGCCCGCTATCCCAAATACCATGATTATCGCAACTGCCGTCTCGGCTGTATCCAATACAGATACCAGCCCCTCGTAGGCGATCCCTAACAAGTATCCAGCTATACCTAGGACGAAATAGCGTGGAAACGCTCCCAATAAGGTAAAGAGGGAGAAGCGATAGGGGTCCATACGGATTATCCCCGCTCCAATCGACACGGGGGAGAGAGGAATTATCGGCAATGCCCTAGAGAAGAAGAGGCCCAACCACTTCCTCTTATTTCTTATCCTGTCCGAGAAACTCTCTATCTCCTCCCAGCTTATCCCTAGGTACTTCCCGAATCTCTCGACCAGCGGCTTACCGCCGTAGTAACCCAGAGCGTAATGAGCTAGGGAACCGAGCGTAGCCGCCACGCTTCCAACTAATCCAATGGTGAATGTGGCCACGTAGAGCACGTACATGGGGGAAGAATGAGGGGGGATGAGGGAGAATCCAGCAGCCATTGGAACGAGGGGAGAAGGGATTAAAGTGATTGCAGTCTCCACCATCACGCCACCGAAGACCCCAAGCCAGCCAAGCTCCCTTATCCAAGCACTGACCGTCTCTATCAGGATTTCCGTCAGGGACATTTCCTTCGTGACCGCACTTTACCCAATTTAAGTTTGAGTTTGGGAGGTCAGGCCAGCCTCTTGACCCTGCCAGCCTTGACCTCCACCATCCCCTCCTCGTTCAGCAGCTCCACCGCCTTGGATACCCACCACCTATCGATGTTCAACTCCTTCATGAGCTCGACGGTGGTCTTCTCTCCATTTAGGTGCTCCATCACTCTATCCGCTACGGCCTCTATCAGCGGCCTCGGATCTGATGATAGCCTCTCGGCCACCACTGCGGCAACAGCCCTGCTCACGCCCAATGTATCCATAACATCCCTGACGGTCACCTTCCTCAATCCGCCCTCCCTCACCTTCTTCCTCACGTACTCATTGACCAGCTTATCCAAACTCTCTTCATCCGGAAGCTCCAGCAGCACCTCCAGATCTATCTCTAGCGTGATTCTCTTCCTAGTCAATGCATAAAGCTTAGCTGGCCTCCCTCTTCCCCTTCTCTTCTCTATTATCCTGATGAGTCCAGCCTCCTCCAAGTCCCTTAGATGGGAGGTTATGGCCGGCAGGGTGAGTCCGAACTCGTTGGCCAGATCAGTGGCCGAAGCCGGACTCTTAAGCAGCCTCTTGAGTATTCTGAGCTTGCTGTCGCTGCTCAGAGCGTTCAGGATCTTCTTAGCTCTATATATCCTTGATCTGACGTACAAGGGAAGTCCCTCCTCTGATCATCCCCTACCGAGCCTCAGATCAAGCTGAACACTGTAAGATTCGATCTCCACCTCGACTATCTTCTCTCCCTGTCCGAAGGTTCTCTCTATGATCCCTCCCTCGATCTTCTGCCCATCGTAGTAGACCGAACCCTCTAGGGCCCTGACCTTCACGTGAACCTTGACGCCTTCGGGAACGTAGAGGGTCAGCTTCACACTCCCCTTGTCGGTCTTGACGGAGACTTTCTCTTTGACCTCGAGGGATCCCTCAACGCTCCCCATACCCATTTCCACGCTCAAAGTTCTTACCGATGCATCCCTCACGGTCAACGCTCCCATGCCCATCCTCACCTTCAGCTCGCCACTCCATCCGTCTGGCAGGTGCAGAGCCAGCCTCCCCGCCACCATCCTCCCGGTTCCTTCCTCCACAACGGGAGATATTCCCTCCATGACTATGCTGGGCTCCCGAATCGCTGGGTCCGCGGTTACGTCCACCTGCCCCATGTCCACGATCAGCGATATGGTATTGGAGGAGATCCCGCCCGAGTACGAGCCCTTACCAGTCACCCAGGGAAGTGGGATCGGACCAGCCTCGTACTTGTACTTTATAGTGGTTGGCATTAGAGAGACAGCCACGGAGAACAGCAGCAGCGCCAGTACGAGAGCACCTATCTTCTCCTCATTACCCATGAGATCACCTCCTCCCCTCCAGATAGATCAGAGATATGGCAACGATGGTTATCACCAGCCCCACAGCCCCCAATTTCGATGTCAGCGCTATGGCCGCTATGACAGCTAAGAGGGGGCCGACAACGGATGCCACTATCGCGTTCCCCAAGCTCATCTCGTAGTTCACTGAGGTTGCTACCACTATCAGGTAAAGGGACCAGAGGCTGAACGGAACGACTAGCACTACAGAAACGATCAGCAGTATGTGGGAGAACAGGTAGCCCACAGCAGCGAGAGCCGTGGGGAACACAAGAGGAGCGCTGGAGAACGCGACGAGCCCCACTATGTCGTCCCACCTGCCCTCTTCATGTCCCATCAACCTAGCAGTTATGTGTATGAGGGATGAGTAGATCAGGAGGTCTATCAGTCCGCCAGCAACCCCTATCACGCCAGCCAGATTGGCCACAAGTTCCAATAGCCAGCCTATGTTGTAAAGCGGTATTCGACCCAGCAGGCCCACGAACCCTTTCACCGTGAGTGCCGTGAGAGCGAAGCTAACCCCCACGTAAAGGGCCAAGGGTAGGGCAGAGGAATATCTCTCCACTATATGGGTGTCGAATGCCTCCCTAGGAGCCAGCAACACCTTTCCCAACCTGTAAAGGACATCCTCCAGCTCTCTCATCTCATCACCCAACTTTCTAAACTTACTTACTTAAGTAAATTATAAATGTTTCTGATGTGTTGGGTCGAACCTCCCTCCAAACTGGAAATTATTTTGACCTATTTAGGCCGAGATACGCCCTCTCGTCAGTTAACTTTTTAAATAGGAAGGTCTTAGGCCCCCTCAACGGGAGGTTGAGGTGATGTCCCGCCAATTTCAGGTG
>JARZZM010000041.1 GCA_030130125.1 Thermoproteota archaeon | reverse complement strand
GGTCTACTCGTGGTTTGACAGGTGGGGTGGCTGGCTGGTCTTCATAACTAGGCTTATCCCATTTCTTCCCTTAGATGTCACCTCTTACGTGGCCGGAGCTGTCGGGATGAATTTCCTCGTCTTCGTATTGGCGAATGTACTAGCAATCGTCCCAAGAGCTACATTCTTCGGTCTGGTCGGAGCCAAGCTGGCAGAGGGTGATTGGACCTTGCTCGTATTATCGGTGGTGATGCTGCTAGTAGGGGCCTACTTCTTCAGCAGACAGGTGATTAAGGGTGGGAAGGGAGAGTGACTAGAGGGCATACACTATTAAGCCCGAAGGATCCCATCTTCTGGGGGCCCGTAGCTCAGCAAGGATAGAGCGGCGGCCTTCGGAGCCGCAGGTCGGGGGTTCAAGTCCCCCCGGGCCCGTTTCACAGTCAAACGAGTTAGACCATTGTGAGGAGAGTAGCTTCCAGCCCGGTGAGGCCGTATAATCGAGTCAAAAGAAAAGAGGGTTAGGGAGGCCGGCTTACTTCTTCCAGATGGCCTCTACAGCCAGCTCGATGTCTCTGTCGGTGACGGTCTTCCTCTTGGCGTGTCTGGCCAAGTCAACAGCGTACTTGCCTACCTCGTAAGCGAACTTCTCAAGATAGTAGGCTAGCCTGGCCTTAGCGTCATCGCTGACCCTCTCAGCGCCGGCCTCCTTTATGATCCGGTATACGGGAGCAAGGGGTAGATGCTTGGCAGGCTTCTGGGGCATATAGTCTCACCTCTTGATAAACCCTTATAGGGCCGTATTCAAGTAACGGAAGATTAAATATAAGCTTTTCTATTTTCTCGGCGAAGAATCGATCGATCGAAGTGATTGCCTATATCTCGATAGCCTTATTAGTGGTATAGTATCCCTCAACAATCCAGAAAATGATAGGGGACTTTCTAACGCTCCAAAAAAATATAAATTTAATGGCATGTATTTATCCATAATATATTAAATAATTTGTTTTTTGTAAAAATTTACTAGCCTTTTTTAAATTTAATGTACACATTACTGATGATAGCATTACTGGATTCAGTCCATGTGAGGAGATAGAATACCTTAGGTATCCCAGAACAGATCTGTGCTGTAACCTTTCATCTTCTATAGCTGTATAATAACCTTTCCCTCCCGAAAAAAGCCCCTATATCATGACAGATTGGTTGTAAGATCTATGAATATCTGTCTCAGAATAATTTTCAGTAAATCATCGTTTTGAAAAAGATATCTCGAACCATTGGGGCCAGAGATGGGTAAATCTTGCATATTTGAGATCAAAATTATATACCTACAAGGATCGAAATTCTACCCAGAGGCAAGGGGGTAATCTTGACTAAGGGTTTGAGGCTTCTGTGTTCGACTGACTTCATGTGGGGGGCTGAGCTCCCTGAGGTGGTCAAGCTACTGGTCAAGTCTGGATGCGAGGGTATCGTGGTCTCCACGGAGCCCCCGCGCTACCTGCCATCCCTGCTACACAGGTCAGTCATATCCCACCTGAGAACGGTTTTGAGAGAACTGGACACGATAGTGGCAGTGAGATCTCCTGTGAGCGATGTGAACGTGTTCAGCACCAACCCCCACATAGCGGAGGCCTCCATCAAGAGTATTGAGGAGGCTATGAGGCTCGCTTACTCCATAAATGCTGATTTCCTAGTCATCAGACCATCCCAGAGACCTTACGAGGGCAATCCGTTAGTCGCCGCAAGGAAGCTCCAAGCCCTAGTGACTAGGTTGGACAGGGATCACTATGCAGCGTTCGAGCTGATTGGTAGTAATTCCAAGGAAATAGCGGATAGATTAGCGGATCCAAGGTTGGGCGTCGTGTACATTCACGAGCATACTCCGGCCAGCATGTTAGCCCATAGGAAACTCGTTGGCGTGGCTGTACACACTTCTGACACCAGGCCCCTCCATAGAGTGATCCCTGGGCTGAGGGAAGATACACCCTACCTGCTGCTGTACCCCGATGAGAGGAGAATGTTCGAAACTGCTATGATCAAGAGGATAGTTCTCAGGGCCAAAAATTGGAGGAATAGTTTGATCTAGAGCTGCGTTCATATCAGAATGTCCTGTCTGTCCCATCCATTCAAGATCTTCTCTATTTCCTCCTTTATTCTCCCAAGTAGCTTCTTAGCGAACTCTTCCGCTTTGTCGAGGGGCGGGATGGCATTGGCGAACCCGTCGTCATATGAGAGTATGGATCCTGGCATCGGCGTGGGGGATATGCCCTTCCTCAACCTGTATATCTCCTCCTTCTCCATCCCTCCCTTCACTAGGCTAGGATCAGCGGCCATCACCATTGCGGTCTCATCGACGCCCGCGTGTCCGCCACTGCCACCGAGCAGTTCCTCTGTGATGTCTGAGGAGAGCTCCCACCACATCACCATCAGACTCTTGAGGCCCAATTCCCTCCAAGCTCTCTTCATGGCATTGGTGATAGCCCTAACTTGACCAGAACCGCCGTGACCGTTGAGAATTATCACCCGCTCGAATCCGTTGTTGGAGAGTTCGGTCAGTACATCGTAAGTGAGCGCCTCCAAAGTGCTCTCCCTCACGCTCATAGATCCCCAATACCCAGAGAGACCAGTAACGACCCCGTATCTTATGGGAGGTGCGATCAGTGCATTCAGCTCCTCGGCCAGCCACTCCGCTATCCACTCAGGTATGATGAAGTCAGTGCCCAGAGGCAGGTGGTTTCCATGGGCCTCGCTGACACCCATGGGTAGTATAACTAGATCCGTATCCTCCAAAGCCTCCTTGAACTCCTTCCAAGTGAGGAGCCATATCCTTCTCTCCCTTCCGTTCAAAGTCCCACCCTCTCTAGGAAGTCGTCGATTACCTTGTCCAAGGTGAGCGGCCCTATCTCCTGTAGTTCGTACTTCACGTGAGCCGTTGGCTTGTCTATCTTCAGATACCTGCCCAAGTCAGTTGGTGTTCCTAGGACGACCGCTTCCGCAGGTATCGCGTTAATCGTCTCCTCCAGCTCACGCATCTGCCTATCGCTGTAGCCCATCGCCGGTAGCACGGGCCCCAGATGCGGGTACTTATCGTATACCTCCTTTATGGAACCGACCGCGTAGGGTCTAGGATCGATTGTTTCAGCATGAAGCCTCTTCGCCATTAAATATCCAGCACCGTAGCCCATCTCGCCGTGGGTGACCGTAGGGCCGTCCTCCACCACTACTACTCTCCGGCCCTCCACCAGCCCGGGCTCCTCGACCATGTAGGGCATGGCGGCGGTGATCACTCTAGCCTTAGGATTGACCCTCTCTACATTCTCGAGAACCTCGCTCACTTGGGTGTAGCTTGCCGTGTCCACCTTGCTTATTATAATCACATCCGCCATCCTGATGTTCACGCTGCCAGGCCAGTACGTGAGCTCATGCCCTGCCCTGAGGGGATCAGCTACTGTGATCATCAGGTCTGGCTTGAAGAACGGGAAGTCGTTGTTTCCACCGTCCCACAGGATCACGTCTCCCTCCTTCTCCGCCTCCCTCAGCACCTTCTTGTAGTCCACTCCAGCCAGAACCACGTTGCCCAGCTTCAGATGGGGTTCGTAGTCCTCTCTCTCCTCGATAGTGGCGTTATACCTGTCTAGGTCCTCCAAGGAGGTGAACTTCTGGACCACTTGCTTCTTCAGGTCTCCGTAGGGCATGGGGTGCCTGACTACCGCTACCTTGAGCCCTCTCTGTTTCAGGATCTTGGATATCCTCCGGCTGGTTGGGCTCTTCCCAGCCCCCGTCCTGACGGCTGTGACAGCAATGATTGGCTTCTCCGACTCAAGCATGGTGCTCTTAGGACCTAGCAGCATGAAATCGGCGCCGTTAGCCTGAGCTACCGCAGCCCTTTCCATCAGGTACTGGTGAGAGACATCGCTGTAAGAGAAGACGACTAAGTCAACTCCCTGCTCCCTTATCAGCTTGGGGAGATCCTCCTCCGGGACTATGGGTATGCCTTCCGGGTAAAGCCTACCTGCCAGCTCGGGCGGGTATATCCTGCCTGCTATATCGGGTAGCTGGGCCGCCGTGAAGGCGACCACCCGGTAATCCTCATTGTCCCGGAAGAAGACGTTGAAGTTGTGGAAATCGCGGCCTGCGGCCCCCATTATGACGACCTTCTTAACCATGCGACCACCGAGCCTCCTCATTAGGAAAGAGATTTAACATTTAGCCGGGATCCTCGTATCGTGAGACCGGAAAGGGAACTCATCGATCTGATCAGAGAGGTCATCAGCAGGGATCCTGAGGAGCTTCTAGAACCCGGTAGAGATGATGCTTCAGCTAGGAGGCTGGTCGATGGGATCTACGTGTTTAATACCGACATGGTGGCAGAGGCGACCGATCTATTACCTTGGATGAGCCTCAGGCAGTTGGCCAGGAAGTGTGTGGTCTCCAACTTCTCAGATCTGGCTGCTAAGGGAGCTAGACCTCTCTTCTTCATGGCCTCCGTTGGGCTGAGCAGGGATATGGGCGACGAGGAGTTCATCTCCGTGGTGAAGGGGTTGGAGGAGGGATCGAGGGAATTCGGCGCCTACTTCGTCGGTGGGGATCTTGGAGAATCGAGAGAACTCGTGATTGCAGGCTTCGCAGTTGGTAAAATCGAGAGGAACTTGGTGAAGAGATCTGGAGCAAAGCCGGGGGATGTGCTGTTCACCACGGGTTGGTTCGGGCTCACCTGGCTGGCCTTCCAGCACCTCCTCAGGGGCATGGACTTGCCAAGCGATGTGAGGGTTGAAGCCTTAAAGGCGGCTTACGAACCGATAGCTCGAATCCAAGAGGGTATCGCTGCATCAGCTTATGCCTCATCATCGATTGATAGCAGCGACGGGCTCTATTGGTCGCTCGAGGAACTCTCTAGAGCGAGTGGATTTGGATTCTTAGTTGAGAGGATTCCTCTCCACCCAATGGCGGAGCTGCTCGCTTCTAAGGGAAGGATCGACCCGGTGGAGGTAGCTTTTCATGGGGGGGAGGAGTATGAGATTGTGTTCTCCGTTCCTCAAGACAGGGTCGATTCTCTAAAGGAGGAATTCTCCAAGAAGGGCCTCTCCCTAATCAGGATCGGTAGGGTGGTGGAGGATAGGGGGGTCTTCGTGAGACTGGATGGTAAGATAGAGGAAGTTGAGGAGGGGGGATGGGAACACTTCAAATCTCGAGCGTGATCAGCTCGCCGGGCTCGGGCAAGACCACCTTGGTGTTGAGGTTCGCCAGCTTCACCCTATTCTCCACCTCTTGGAGCTCCGAGGAGTCCCCGTGGAAGGGTACTACTACTCTGGGTACTAGGGCCTTGATTATCCTCACCGCCTCCTTTGGATTGGCATTTGGGGAGGGACTCCCCGAGGGTACGAAGGCCAGATCCACAGGGGAGAAGGCTTCGAACATGTGGGAGAATCCCGAGCTATCGCCGTGAAATATTGCTTTACCTCCGATCTCCAGCAGGAACACCACGGGATGAACGCCGGGATGCACGGCCCTGAGCGCGTGAACTCTAATCCCTAGAACCTCGGTACTCTCTCCTTCCTTCAGCTTGATCAGTCGGTCCCGGTCCACCCACCTCCTTATGGTCCTGAAGACCCCCTTATTCACGATCATGTACGGGGAGAATCCCCGTATAAGAGAGCTGAGGAAATCCGGATCGAAGTGCCCGGTGTGCTCGTGGGTATAGAATACGGCATCCACCCGGTCAGTGACGCCGCGTAGCTCATCTATGGTGAAGTGATCGCCCGGATCCATCAGCAGGTTGAGGTCCCGCACCCTGAGCAGGATCGCCGAGCATCCCTTCCAGAGAAAGGAGATCATTCCCTCTCCAACCTCACCATGTGGCCGGTTCTCAGTTTTTCAAGCTCTTCCAGACCCTCAACTACTCTGCCGAGCGAGTTGACGCTTTCATTGAGTCTAACGTCCTCCAATGCTATCATTATCATCTTCTTAGAGGGAGAATAGGCTACGTGTCCTCTCCTCAGTCGGTTCCTCGGTTTCTCCAGCCTCGTATCTATGGGAGCTGAGATGTATATCAGATCGTTGTCCCTTACCACCATGCCCTGCAGTGGGAGGTTTCTGTAGAGCCTCTCTATCGTTATAGGGGAGAGGTGCCTCAGGAATTCTACGGAAACTTCTTTTAATAAACTGCCGGATTTGATGTATATAATATACTTTTCTACCCCTTCTGATCTATTCCTCAAATATAGTTTCACCCCCGAGGAGGGAAAGTTCACAAATAAGGGTTAAGAGCTCACCCCTCCTTCGGGGCCTTAGCCTTGGTTCCCCTATAAATTCTTATCTTCGAATTGCCATCGACATATATTACGAGTCCCTCCTTCTCGAACTCGCGCAGTAGTCTCCTAGCGACACTCACCCGGATATTATACTTCAGGGCGAGGGATTGAGGCGTGACCACCCTAGATCTCTGGACCTCCTTTCTGATCTGCTCTAGGACTGAGGGTTTAACCTCTATTTCCCTGATTATCTTCTCTGCCTTCTCCGCGCTCATAGCAGATACCCCGTGTTAGTCAGATGCCCCATTTTTAACTTATCCCTCTTGGGGCTCGGGTCCGCGCCCGCCCAGTTGGGATATGGATCTCCTCAACCTCTCCTC
>JARZZM010000040.1 GCA_030130125.1 Thermoproteota archaeon | reverse complement strand
GGGTAAGGGGGCTGAAGGGGTCGTAAATGGAAGGAGAGGCGTGATCGCCAGTCCAAAGCTCCTCGAAGAATTGGGTCTAGGCAACGGAATCGAGGTAGAGGCTGTGAAGAGGATCATGGCACAGGGGAAGACAGGGATATTCCTCGTAGTGGACGGGGAGCTAGCTGGGGCCATAGCTCTTGCTGATAGGATAAGGGACCAGTCGAAAGAGGCAGTATCCAAACTGAAGGAGAGAGGTATCAAGGTCTACATGCTCACTGGCGATAACTCGAAGGTGGCTAAATGGGTCGCCGATGAGCTGGGACTGGACGGGTACTTCGCCGAGGTTCTACCTCATGAGAAGGCTGAGAAGATGGAGGAGCTGAAGTCTCTCGGAGTTGTGGCCATGGTGGGTGATGGGATAAACGACGCGCCTGCCTTGGTCCAGTCAGATGTGGGCATAGCCATCGGCGCTGGGACCGATGTGGCCATCGAGAGCGCTGACATAGTGCTGGTGAGGAACGATCCTAGAGATGTGGTGCAGCTGATGGACCTCGCTAGGGCCACCTACAGGAAGATGTACCAGAACCTGTTATGGGCTACGGGATACAACGCGCTGGCTATCCCTCTGGCGGCCGGAGTGGCCTATCCTTGGGGGATACTCTTAAGCCCGGCTGTTGGAGCGGTCCTTATGTCCCTCAGCACGGTGATAGTGGCGATAAACGCCAAGCTCCTCCGGAGCTGATCCCCTCCCACCCACTCTAACAGCCGTTAGAGATCTGATTCTCCTGAGAAGACTACCAGAGTTTTTTACCATCGCGCGAGACCGGTAGAGGCCGACCTAGAAGCGGGAGGATACTACTGAGCCTGCTTAAAATATCAGCAGGCCTGCGAGTTCGCTCTTAGGGCCCTGTTGAGGGTAAGGAAAGCAGCGCGCTATGATTTGGGCGAAATTAGGCCCGGACTGTGGGCTCTGAAGGAGCTCGATGTTACAAGCCCATTCTCAGTTCTCAAGGTAAACGGCGAGGAGACAAGGGAAATGGTAAAGGAGATCTATGTTCCGAAATCCCGCCGGATACTCCCTAACGATATTTCCTCACGGTTTCCAAGTGAACGAAGACCTTTTGAGGAGGATAGACCTAGCGGAGGCCTTTCTTAAGGGATACCAACCTGAAGCGTTAGACTATCACAGTTGACCGTAAGCAGGGTAGTGTAGTGAGATACTTGTATGGAAAACTTGGTCTGTCTAAGCTGTTCTTAGCAGCTAACTAGTAGATCCTCACTCCCTCATTCTCTATAGTTCTTATCCACTTTCCAGCTCTCATTTTTAAATAATCGCTCAGGTTTATTATCTGCGGCTCGAGTCCCCTGATGTTGATGCTCTTCCTGATCTCCAAGTAAAGCCTATCACGATCAACACAATCTTCAACTACGATCAGCAAGTCTATATCGCTGAAGGCTGTTTGATCGCCCCGCGCATAGGAGCCGAAGAGATACACTTCTAGGATACCAAGCTTGCCCGCATTCTTAGAAAAGTACTCCTTAAGGGCCCTTATAACGTGCTCCCTGCTATACCTTGGATAATATACTTTTACACACATTAACGATCTCCTCCGCGTACGATATTAACCTCTCAGCCTCAATCCTTGTGTATCTCCTCCTTGGAGATAGGGAAGGGTGAGCATTTGGGTACCTAGTTGGTATATAAGCTTTATCTAGCTCTAAAGCCTTATCTAGAAGAGAATTCACATCGAACTCGAACTTTCCCCTAATTTCAAGGAGTAGCTCGTAAACGGAATGCCCCTAAGCCTCCCCACCTTGCCTTTGGATAACCGCCTTAACTGCCTTTTCAGCCGCCTGTTGAGCTGAGAAACAGGCCCAATCATAAAAACCAGCTTCAAGATCATGCTTTTCGTGTTTTAGATCCCACTCAGCCTGATCCAACCAATCTTTACTCCTCTCAACCAACATGTATCCCTGTGGAAGATCCTCCATCCTAATTAATTTTTAGCAGGTTTGGCCCAGCTTCTATCCAAATAGCTTTGAGTTAGATCTTATAGCGCGGAGAGGTCCATCCTCCTATGATCCAAGGACCGACGGGATATAATGTGATCGGGAGAAGGGTTCCTATCCTCGCTAGATCATTCGTTGGGAAGGCTATGTAATGACTCCTTCAACATACTGGGGGGTTACTTGGGAAGGCTTGCAAAGGGCATGAAGCACATTTACTTGGTAGTAAGTAGGTAGGGAAGGCCTATGTGGATGGAGCTCCTCACTCTCGCCTTCACCTCTCGCCATTCCTCAGATCCACGCGAACTCCCACGTAAGCTTAAATTCTCGTCATGTCACATAACTTGTGAGACCGGAGTCCGAGGCCCTGTGGAAACAAGGACTGGAGGACTTGAAGACAGCTAAGGTACTACTGGAAGCCGGTCGCTACTACGCCTCCGTGTTCTTCTCTCATCAGGCAGCTGAAAAATTCCTCAAAGCTGCTTACATAGAGCTGAAAAGGGAATTGTATCCGAAGACCCATAATCTGGTCGAGCTTGGTAAGGCTCTTGGCATGGAGGATCTCATGGAAAATCTCATGGAACTAAATCCCGAATACTCTGTGACTAGATATCCTGATGCTGCTAACGGCATTCCGGCGGAGATGTACAATGAGAACATAGCCAGGAAGCATATTAGAACGGCTGAAAGGGTGATGGAGGTATGCAGGAGATTAATGAGATCATCAGAGCAATAAGGGAATGGGACCCCGAAGCTAGAATAATACTCTTCGGTTCTAGGGCGAGAGGGGAGCATCTCAAGTACAGCGATTACGATCTTATAGTCGTGTCCAAGAGGTTCGAAGGGATCCCCTTCATTAGGAGGTCAGCGCTGCTCCTTAAACATCTCTACAGAAGGGGAATCGTGATGCCGCTAGAGCTCCTCTGCTATACTACTGAGGAATTTGAGAGGAAGAAGGAGGAGCTGGGTGTGGTCAGAGAGGCTGTGAGTTACGGTGTTGAGCTCTGAATTCACAGATAAAGGGGTACATCTATCAGGATAAATGGTGCGCAATACGTTGGGTAGATGCGAAACGCATCTAAACTATTTAAATGCATCTCTCGAATCTTGATGTTAAAAACGTTACCTAGTATTGGAGGCTCTTATTCGCAGGAGAAAAGAAAAATGTGCACCTGTAAAACCCCCCTTCCTTCAGTGAGGAGGCTGCATCCAAGCTTCCATCGATCATCTCTCATCGCTCACTGCGCACCCCGTAATCCTCCCCATGCGCGATTCCACTATCTTTTCTACTTTTCAGATATACATTTTTATAGGTATGATATATAGTACTACTGATGCGCGTAGTGAAGGTGACTAGGAAGGGACAGGTCACCCTACCAAAGGAAATCAGGGATATGCTCGAAATCAGGGAGGGAGATCTCCTGCTGGTGGATTTGAGGGATGGCAGCATTATTCTCACCAAGGGTGAGATACCGCCCCCCGGCGAGCCCATAGGGGAGGAAGATTACAGGAAGCTGGTTGAGGAGCTCGATAGGGAGAGAGCAAGATGGTGATCGTACTGGATACGAGGTTCATCATCGCTCACACATTCCCACCCACCAAAGAGGACAGAGACGCCATACTCAGGTTCCTGAGGAAGCATGGTGGGGAGAATTTCCTGGTACCTACAATTGTCGTATCCGAGTTCATGAAAATTGCCGGTAGGAGGATCGGGGAGGAGACGGCTAAAGTGAGGATCAGAGCTTGGCTGTCCTCTTCTAGAGTGAGTGCTTTCGACTTGGATAAAGAGATAGCTGAGATGGCTGGTGAGCTGGCCTTGGAACATCATGTGCCGATCGCCGATGCCATAATTGCTTCGGTCGCTAAGAAGGTGGGTGGAATCGTAGCTACCGACGATGAGCATTTCAGGAAGCTGGGTGTCAGGGTAACCTGGTACAAGCGTTGACGTTTCAAAGGTGTCGCCTTAACTCCTGTAGAGGTGTTCCCTGCGATCCAACTGGCTCGGGACTCTTGAAGCAGATCATCTAGGCGGGGACATGACAGGATCCTTCGTCACCTCGAGAACGGGGGAGATACTTTTCAGCCGGAGTCTGTTCACATCAAGAGGGTAGGTGGAATATTCTCTCCAGCTGAGATCACCCAAAATTAATCGGAAAGCTCTTGTGATGTCCTAACTGGTGCTACAAGGGGGATCATAGTGACTCATTAACGGCCTATATCCTCTAAGATATTTCCTTCAAATCGTTGCCATCTAAGGACAGCGAGTTAGGGGACCAGCCGAAGTAAAACAACATCCCCGTGGATGGCAGCATACCCAATTGTACCAATGAATATCTTCTCGGCTCTTCTCGATCTTTAGGTAACCTCTGGCTCGAATAAAGGTAGATCCTAAAAACGGCATAGGCTAAACGATTTAAGGAGGACCTAGGTACTATGTAGTGATCCCCTTGAGATTCAGGATCGATCTAGATGAATTTGATAGATGGATGAAGCAGGCCAAGCATACTCTAAGGCTTGTGCAGGCTGACTTGGAGGTGGGAGGATATGACTGGGCCTGCTTTAAATCCCAGCAGGCCTGCGAATTTGCCCTTAAGGCCCTGTTGAGGGGACTGGGGAGGCAGGCATTCGGTCATAACATACTCTCCTTCTACAGACAGGCCTCGGAGGTCTGCGAAGGGAGTGATGAAATAGAAGAGTGCGTCTCCTATTTGGACAAGCTCTATATACCTCCGAGATACCCTGATGCATTCCCAGAAGGTTTTCCAGCCGAGCACTTTACTGAGAAGGATGCACTAAGGGCTAAAGAGTGTTCTAGGAAGGTTATCGAGTGGGTGGAGAGATGTCTTACAGCTCAGCATTGAGAGACATATTGGAGGAAAGGGTGAAAGCTAGAGAAAAAATCATAAGAGAGCTCAGGGCCTACTCTAAGAAGCTAAGTGAGAACTTGGGTAGAGTGTCCATAATACTGTTCGGCTCCTTCGCCAAGGGGGACTACAACCTGTGGAGCGATATAGATGTGATCATTGTATCAGAGAGCTTCAGGGGCATTAGATTCGTGGAGAGGTGCTTGGAGATTGGAGATCCCTTCGGTAACTTGAGTCCCATTTGCTGGACACCGGAGGAATTCGAGGGTATGATAAAGAAACCTTCTTGGAGGAGGGCACTCGAGCATTCAGTAGTGATACAGGATATGCACGGCGTGGTTAGGAAACTCAGGGCTGAAGGAGTAGCTCCTACTTACGAATAGCTCCACGTGCCAGGTTTGATGATCCCACGTCGTTACAGGAATTGCTGACTTGGGGTACCTCACATTATATCTTTCCCACCCCATAATGATGGATGACCTCGGAGGTAGCGTCCTTCCTAAGGGAACTTGTGAGGGTGAGGAGCCTCTCCGGCGATGAGGGCGAGTTAGCGTCCCTGATAAGGGAGGAACTGGGGAAGATAGGGGTCGATAGGGTCTGGATCGACAGAGTAGGCAACGTGATAGCCGAGATACGGGGAGGAGGCAACGGCCTCCTGCTCTTCGATGCCCATATGGACACCGTACCCGAAGGCGATCTCAGAAACTGGAGGAGGGACCCCTTCTCCGCTGATGTGATCGAGGGTCGCGTGTACGGAAGGGGCTCCGTCGACATGAAAGGCGGCCTAGCCGCTATTGTCCACTCCACTTCCTTGGTTGGAGAGGAGGATGCAGACTTGGTTTACGCATTCGTGGTACACGAGGAGGATCAGGAGGGTTTCGGAGTACGTCATGTGATCGATTCCTTAGATGAGAGGCCGAACCTCGTCGTGCTGGGCGAGCCTACCTCCCTGAATCTGGCTAGAGGGCACAGAGGGAGGGCTGAGGTACTCGTAACCCTCAGGGGAAAGACCGCGCACTCCAGCATGCCTGAACTGGGGGAGAACTGCCTCCACAAGATCTGCGCATACCTCTCCGAACTTCGGAGTCTGGAGATGAATACTCATCCCCTCCTAGGGAAGGGTTCGGTTGCTCCTGTGAACGTGAAGGTCAGCCCCGGCATAATACCCGTCATCCCGGACACGTGCTCGGTCCTCCTCGACAGGAGAACCGTCCCCGGGGAGACCAAGGAGTACGTGGAGGCCCAGCTGAAAGGCAGTGTTGTCAGGAGGAGACTGAGGTGCTACACCGGTTACGAGGAGGATGTAGAGGCGTGGTTCCCTGCTTGGGTGAGCGAGGGTCCCTACTTGGTGGAGCTCGCCCGCATACTGGGAGGTGAACTCATGGTGTGGAGGTTCGGCACCGATGGCTCCTACACGGCCGGCGAGGCCGGCATACCAACGATAGGCTACGGTCCCGGCAATCAGGAAATGGCCCACCAGCCGAACGAGATGGTTCCAATAAAGGAGGTGGAGAGGGCGGTTAAAGGATATGCCGAGATTGTGAGGTGGTTCTCTAGTCTCCAACGTACCTCAAGCTGATGTCCCCGCTGGTCGAATGTGCCTGCACGACGAACTCTTGGGAGGACTCAGTGCCTACCATCCCTCGGGCAAATCTCTTGGTTACGCTCGTGATGCCCCTATCCTCCCCGGAGTGGAGGAGGCGTATGCCCTCAAATTTAACGTCACCACTCATCGTCTCGGCCGTTACGTTCAAGTAGATGTTATCGTCCTTACTCAGATCTAAGACGATGTCTCCACTCGTCGTATCGGCGAAGAATCCCCTCACTCCGCTTATGCTAGGGTAAGCCCCATACCACGCGTGAACACGACCCACTATATCTCCGCTGACAGTTCTGACATCGCCGGAGTGCCCGATCCTCACATCGAGGTTCACATCCCCGCTGGTTGTCCTCACCTGTAGACTCGCATACGTTCCTCTAACTATCACATCCCCGCTGACTGTCCTTAACCCAGCGTCCAGTCCACCCACCTCCATCTCCACATTCCCGCTGACGGACTCAACTGTAGCTAACGTGATCTCGCACCCTTTAGGTACGAGGATCTCCATGCGGAGCTCTGGCTTGTACACTGGGAGACCTAGTAGGATCAGAGGCCTCTCATAATCCGTGTATATGTTGAGCTGGGAGGGCTCACCAACCGAATCGCTCTCCCAATAGGTCAAAGTCATACTCTTCCTAATATCCTCGATCAAATTGGCCGGAGCCATCATTTTCACGGTTAAATTGTCCTCATCACCGCCCATTACCTTTATGTTGAAGGGTACCGCCGTCACATTAAGTACGAGTGTGCCGTTGCACTCGAAGCTGCCTAGGGTTACGTTAGAGTGCGGCGCGGGCTCCGCGAACTTCATTCCCAGGGCCCTGCCTGCGTGAACAGAAATCGTCATGAACACTATTGATAGGGCTAGGGACACCAGCACGGTGACTAGGACTTTGACCAACTCCCTTTTAACGGCAGATGCCCTCCTCATCGAGTAGCTGAGGGCCAGTAGTACCAGCCCTAGGCCCGTCAAGATGGCCGCCTTGCCGTAGTCGGGTATGCTCCACCAAGGCAGGTACTCCAGCGATAGTACCAAGACTCCCACGAACAGGAAGAACTTTCCAGCACCGAGTAGGGCTCTATTCAAGGAGATCACCTCCCTCACCGCTACCGTTCCCTCGACCGCCTCCCGCCCCTTCGGACCTCTCCGATCTCCCCTTGAGACCCAGCACCACCATCAGAATGCCTAGGAGGATCAGGGCCACGGGCCAGTTTACTTCGATCTGCGGGAACATCTCTTTGAGGAGCCAGTAAACGCCTCCGAGTATGAGGATGACACCAACTATGAGCGCGAAGTCACCGTTCCCCTCCTCGCGCTCGACCCTCTCGTAACCGTACCTCCCTCTCACATAGGCGGCTGATACTAGGAGAGTTGTGAATATCGCCGCTAGGCCGTGGTGGATCCACGCTAGGAGCACCACCAGCACAGCTATGCCGCCTGAGGATAGATGTCTCTCCATTGCCTCGCCTAGATCGGCCAAGAAGTCCACTACCTGTCCCATACGGACACCAAGATGGATCTCAAACTTCAGCTAATAGAGATGGTTGAAGAGAAACGTTTGACGAGAGCCGTCGTCATCCTTGTAGCCTAGCCCAGCACCAGACTGACGCCACCTACCGAGTCCAGCACGACCCTGCCAGCGAAGATACCGACTGCTGCCACTACGAACGACTCGCTGGGATTCAACTTGAGGGAGTGCTTGGCCGAGGTCATCAGTAGGTAGAAGAACCAGACGAGACACACCTTGGGGATGGCAGAGGAGATCAGGTAGGGGGGAACCCCCAACAGCCCGGCCACCGACTCGGGTTGTGCGACGACAAGGGACGATACGAGGAGGGGGAGGAGGGTGACCGGGAAAGAGACTAGGAATCTGACGTAATCTTCGGCATTGTACCCGACCTTGGCTCCGGCTAAGGAGAAGATCAGAGGAGAGAGGACGTTTCCAATCAAGGAGGGAATACCGAAGTATCTGATCGTAGATAGAATTGCCGACAAACCTATGAGCAGCGATAGAGCTATGAAAGAAGGTTTAAGCTCGGCTAGAGCCCTGAAACCAGCAAAGGGCCTCAAAACCAGATCCAAGGGAGATTCTGCTCGGGTGGCGCTGATTGATCCCTCCTCGATGACGAGCATGGCCCTGTAGGCCTTCCACCCATCCTCAGTCAGTTCATAGAGTCCTCTGTTGGAGGTTATGAGGCTCCTCATCTTCTCCAAGTGATGATTGAGAGTGCCCGTCGTGAGGCCGGTCTTCCTGAGGAGGGAGGTATAGGTCTGGGGGCCTTCCTCGGCCAGCGATCTCAGGATGATCCTCCTAGTCTTATGCGCCAAGGCCTGAAACAGTTTATCTTCTTCCATCCTGTCCGGAATTGATGACAGAGCTTAAAATATTACTGAGGTCAGCTCGCAGGCAGGAAGGTGCCTAGGAGTAGCAAGGCCAGTACGACAACCAAGATCCACCTAATGATCCCTGATATCTTGGCTATTAGGGTGACTAGCACGAGCAGCTCAATTATCGTCACGGCCGCGCCAGCCACGGGCTCGCTCATCCCGACCTTGGTGAGGAGGGGCAGGAGGGTGTCCTTCACTAGGGAGTCCATCCAATTAGCTAGGCGGATCAGCAGTTCCTTCAGGAAGCCAGTCAGATCAATGCCAATCATTCTATGCTCTCCCATCTGAAGACATCCATAAATATACAGGCCGTCGTCCTGATGTTGAGGCTCCTCATTAACCTGTAGATCAAGCCTCCCGATAGCTGACCGAGGAAGAAAGCTCCCACAAGAACAGGAAAGGTTATGAGAGCCCATCCAAGTCCTGAAAGGAACCTCAGAGCTATAACCAGTATGACGGGAATGTGTATCGCTAGGAACCACTGCCTGCTAGCTCTCCTCACATGAGCTCTCCAGTAGCCGAAGGGGAGGTTCATCAGGAACACGACAAGGGCTAGCTGTGCTAGGTCCATTTCGCATCCTTAAATGGGAGGGGAATGGCATTAATTACTCTTTTCGTTCGGATAGTGCGAGCCAGTCCGGGAGCAGGATGGGTCGTCGAGCTTTTAGTATAGAAACAGAGGGTCGCTAAATCCTTCCAGCGACCTTCCCAGATCAGTCCAAGGGATTAAAAGGGGTTAATTCCCTCAGTGCCTCAACCACCCATATCCCTCTCTTCTCCGCCTCTTCTATGGATTCGGGAGTCGCCCAGAGCGTGTATACCACTGCAAGTATCCTCTTACCCCTGACTTCCGGGAACTTCCTCCTCACTTCCTCCACCAACTCCAATATCCTCTTCACCAGACCCACGCCCAAGCGAGTGGTGACCTCTCCGACGACGCACAGGTCATCGGTACAACCGTAGATGTCTACCTCGAGTCCCTCGATGAAGAGTCTCCTCAGACTTATGTCGATGCCCCTCTCCCTCAACTTATAGGAAATGACCTCCCTAGCTTCCTCCTCAAGAGATATGCTCGTCCTATCCATGTATGAGCGGATTTCCTTTATTTCCGCGACAATTTCGTTAAATTTCTTGTCGTGCTCGGCAAGCTTCCTGAGGATCTCCTCCATCCCGAGGAGGCCAGCCACCGCATACTTGAACTCCTCATCTTCTCTAAGCAGGGTGAGGATCTTCCTCTTCAGGTCCCAGCTGCTCATTCACCTACCTGGGGAAATGGTTGGAGGGAAACAAAAACCTTTCGTTGAGCCTTCCCGCCCTGAATTTTGAGGGACGCTGCGATCCCCATGACCCACCTACTCTCATGGTTTCTCCGTGTCTTTGTCGGTTCCACTCATATTTCTCCTCAAAATCCCTGAACTCCTCAAGGATCATTAGTAGCTGTATGTTTACCCTCACGCTGTTGCATGGATTTTTCAGTTGGGTTCTAGAACAGGTTACCAGCCTGACTGGTTCATCATTTAAGGTAATTATCAAAAGTTTGAGAGATGAAGCGTTGAAGTGATATCCGACCAAAGAAAGTATTATAATGTAAACCTACTTAAGTTGACATGGGTATCGAAGTGAAGAAGCTAGCCTGCCCTCAAGTCTGGCCCGCTCCATGGGCTGGTTGGCCCCTAGTCCTCTCAATCTTAGCAAACAGCTCCATCAGTGCGGCGATTCCGCTCGGATTCGGAGCACTGATCCTAGGGGAGGATAAGATCGCCGTCCTTTCATTAGTCCTCATGGTCACCGGGACGGTGATCCTTTTCATCTCTAGGGGGAGGCGTGTAGAGATCTCTGACAGGTCTATGATTCTAGTTTACGGGATTCTCAAGAAGGAGGTCAAGTTTTCCGATATCGGAGAGCTGATGAGCGGGGGTGACCTATCGGGTCTGCACCTAGCTAGAGCTCTTCCTGGCCTAACCATGTCAGTTGCCATCTCAACGCTGTCTGGATGCTGGGCCCTGTATTGGTCCTTGACCCGTGTGTGGCACACCCCTCTAGCTGCAATAGCCTCCCTAGCTGGGGGGATATCACTCCAGTACTTTATGATAATTTCCATTATCTCACCCAGTGGGGGAAGGAGGTTCGGCTATGGGCACGTCCTGGGAACTTCAGCTGGAGCTGTGACATTAGCATTATCTTCAATATCTCCAGACGGAGTCAAGCTGATCTTGATACTAATGGGTGGTAGCTCACTTATCCTCTCGCTTGCGTTCTCCGTATCCCCAAGTAGGATGAGGGGGATAGTTCTGATGAGATCAGTTGACGGAAAAGCCTATCCACTTATCGCCCAAGATAGCGTTAAACTGATGGAAGAGCTCGCGAGAATACTAAGGAACCTTGGAGAGAGCTTTAGAAGTGAGGGTGGTGATTAGGAGATGAGGACGGTGCTTGGCTGTGAGAGGAGGGCCTTCTCCCCACCGTGGACAGGATTGAGGTCTCTGCTCTTTGCCATAGGAGGGGCGGTTTCATCAGGTGGATTCGTTTTTTCCCTCCTATCAGCAATGCTCGGGGCTCCACTCTCGAGATCCCTTTCATATCTGGCTCTCTCCCTAGGGATCGGGATCGTATTCTTGGCCCTCAGCACTGCTAGGGTCTACGTGGAGGACGCGTATATATTGGTGAAGGGGAGGCTCCTTCCCCCTGAGAGGTACCAGCTGTCCTCACTGGCGGAATTCATCGATCTGACCTCAGTCGAGCGGTTCGTGGCCCTTCACAGGATACCTGGTCTCCTGCTGAGTACTGCATCGAACTTGATAGCTACGACTGCCGCATTCTTGTGGGCCTATTTGAAGACGCTACCTCCTATTCT
>JARZZM010000039.1 GCA_030130125.1 Thermoproteota archaeon | reverse complement strand
TCTCATTCTGCCTAAGGGTAATCCGAAGGGCGTAAAATCCATAAGAGATCTCATAGAGAGACAAGATCTCATGTTTATCAATAGGAATAAAGGTTCGGGTACTAGAATGCTCTTGGATGATCTCCT
This sequence comes from Thermoproteota archaeon, assembly GCA_030130125.1. Lineage (NCBI taxonomy): Archaea > Thermoproteati > Thermoproteota > Thermoproteota archaeon. Next base: position 23,152 of record JARZZM010000039.1, on the reverse strand, counting down.
GAGGAAGGAGGCGGGGTCTCTGGGCCTGGACTTCGACGAGGTTAGGAGACGAATAAAGGGTTATTGGAGCGAGGCTAAGTCCCATAATGCAGTCGCTGCAGCAGTATACCACGGGATTGCAGATGTAGGTATCGGTATAAGGACTGCTTCATCCCTCTATGGCCTAGATTTCATCAAATTAGCTGAGGAGAACTACGACTTCCTAATAAAGGGCAGTTCCTTGGAGAGCAAGCCGGTGAGTCGGTTCTTGGAACTTCTCAGAGATCCAAGGTTGAGGGAGGAGATCAACTCACTGGAGGGGATAGTGGCTGGAGAAGATATGGGAGAGGTGATCTGGAGTTAATGATTACTCCTGACCAAGTACACTAGATGAGCGGCTTCGGGAAGTATGAGTTTGGTGAGCGCGAGCTTCACTCCATCAGGAGATCCAGGTAGGAGGAAGACCAGCGACCCATTGAAGACCCCAGCGGAAGCTCTGCTTGCCATAGCCGCGCTGCCCACCTGTTCGTAGCTCAACCACCTGAACAGCTCCCCGAAACCCGGTATCTTCCTCTCTAGGAGAGGCTCCACCGTATCTGGGGTTACATCGGTTGGATGCAGCCCAGTCCCTCCGCTGAATACTATGACATCCGAATCATGGGTTGCCTTGAGGAGGGCATTCCTTATAGCACTAGGTCTATCAGGTATTATTTCCCTCCTGATCAGTCTGTGACCTGCCTTCCTTATTAAGCCCTCAGCGAGATCTCCAGTTAGATCTTCCTTGCCCTTCCCAGAGGATCTGGAGGTACTCACTATGTAGAGGGAGAAAGATACCGATCTGGGCGCTCTGGCCTTGTGTTCCTCCGGGACCGAAGCGGGCATACAGGTGTGGTGGGGGGACCATCTTAATATTCTTGCACCAAGTTTAACCTCCGGTTAGAAATGACCCATCGGAAGGGGGAAGAGATAACTCCCGGGCTCCAAGAGTACCTGACCGCTATTTACAGACTCAAGAGGAAGGGAAAGAAGGTTGTGAGAGTGAAGGAATTAGCTGAGGAGATGGGTGTCAGGCTATCGAGCGTCACTGATGCTGCGAAGAGGCTTTCCGGTCTGGGATTGATCAGTTACGAGAAGTACGGGTACATAGACCTCACCCCGGAGGGCGAGAGGATAGCCTCCTCCACGCTCAACAGGGAGGAGGTGTTTTACAAGTTTTTAAGGGAGATCTTGAGCATGGAAGAGAAGAAAGCTAGGGAGGAAGCCTGCTGGGTTGAACACGGCGTTGGTGATGAGACAATCCTCCGCATTTCGATGCTGATGTCCTTCCTCGAGGAATGCGTAAATGATTTTAAGGAAAGATTCGAGAAATTTTTGGAGAGTAGGTCATGCTAATGAATTTGAATTCTATTTTTAGCCTAACAATCCTCCCAGTAGGGTAATTCAGCTCTCCGTATTGCCATAAAAAGGTTAAATAGGATCTCCCCCCACTTATCACGCCCTTAGGGGGTGTTAGGTATGGCTAAGTACAAGATAGTCCATGATAGGGAGTCCTGCATAGCCGATGGAGTTTGTGCCTCTCTTTGCCCAGACAACTGGGTGATCGAGGACGATGGGCTAGCTAGCCCGATAAAGACCGAGCTTGACGACCTCGGTTGCAACATGGAGGCAGCTCAGGCTTGCCCCGTCAATATAATACACATATATGAGATCAAGGAGGACGGAACCGAGGTCCAGCTCATCTGATCCCTATTTTATTTTGGGCGGTGGGCTCCCCCGAGGTGGATAGCGAGTTCGGGAGCCCCCCATTCTCCCTCAGACGCTCACCCCAGCACACTGGCAGCGCCGACCGTCCACCTTAGGGCTGCTCCCTTCCGGGCCTGACCCGTTTCGGTGGTAAAGGGGCTCACCCCGCCCCTCCGGACGGGGATGCCCCACCGGCGGCCCGCCAGCGCCAAGGATCATCGGCCCGAGGGAGAGAGGGAGCTCCCTACCCGCTACCGCCCCCAGGGGTTACTGGCCCCGGCATTAGCCTTCCGGCTCAGGGGACGGCTACTCCCCCGGCCCTACCCCACCGCCCACTAACAGTCACCCAGATCGAAATAAAAAGGGTGACTTCACGGGGTAAAGCTCTTTACCTCATCTCCGAAGGCTACCAAGGCCTCATCTGTCAGTTCAGTGAATATTCCCACCTCCACGACTCCGGGATATAGCTTCAAGAGCTTTTCGACCGATTCCGGTTCCTCTAGGGGTTGGCAGTGTACATCCAATATGTAGTTTCCATTATCCGACACAAAGATTCCGTCTCCAGAGTAGCGTAATCGAGCTTCTGAATTCAATGCGCCTTCTATAAGCTCCTTAGTCCATAGATACCCGTAAGGGAGGACCTCCACCGGTAAAGGTCTATTAGTGCACAGCCTGTTCACCACCTTGGAATGATCCGCTATAACCAAGTAGTAGCCGCTACTCGTAGCCAAGATCTTCTCCCTGACGAGGGCACCACCTCCCCCCTTGAGCAGGTTGAGCTCATCATCTATCTCATCGGCCCCGTCTATGGTGAGATCCGGCTTTCCGTACTCAGGACCCACCAGCGTCAATCCATGTCTCCTAGCCTCGGCCTCTATCTGGCTGGATGAAGGTATGGCCTTTATCTTGGCTCCTAGGTCGCTCTTCGCAAGCTCCTCCACGAACGCTGCTACTGTCGTACCGGATCCGAGGCCGAGTAACTCGACCTTCTCCTCTTTCAGTAGCTCTAGCGCCTTTCTGGCGACCACCCTCTTCTCGTGCTCGGCGCTCATGGGATAGAATCACCTGACCACTATCTCCACTACGTCGCCGTCCTCCAAGACAAAGTCCGCTCCTACCTTCATTGGCGAGTAGGGGAGCCTGTCCGACCAGACCTTGGCGTATCTGAACCTCTCCTTGAAAGATTGGTGGATGAACTTGGCCAGATCCAAGACGGTGGATCCCCTCTCCAAGATGACTGCCTTCTCGGAGGGTTTCCTCTCATTCCTGGCCTTTGTGAACACCCTTATGAGTCCAAGTTCCTTGAGGATCATCGCGCCCAGTTCATCGTTACTGGGCAGCTTGGTCGGGAAGGAGATCACGGCCAAGGCCTTCTCTCCATATCTAGCTTCCACCTCTCGCAGTAGGGAATAGTCTCCAGTCAGATCCATCTTGGTGAGGAATATTATGAATGGTTTGTACTTCTTCTCGCCGAAAACGGCTTCCTCCACGTCTTCGAGGGTCACCCTACCCTCGATCTCGACCCAAGCCCGTTCTATGCCGTAGGACCTCAGGATCTCCTTGATGTCCCTCTCGTTACCGTCCAAGATCCTGCCCTTGTTCACGATTATTATAGTGGGAGCTGCCCTGCTCCTCCTTATCCTCACCCTCCCACTCGGCCTCTCCAGCACTATCCCCCTAGACTCCAAGAGGGAGACCAGCTCGTCCAATTGGATGATCGGATCATCGGTGGAGCTGACGATTATGCCCAAGACGTCCGCGTTCCCAGCTAGGGCCACCGAGAGATTGGTGGGACCTCCCTGGGCCTGAGGTATTATGGGAGGAGCCTCTACTATCTGTATCTGGGCCCCCTTGAATTCCATCATTCCCTCCACCGGTCTTATTGTCGTGAAAGGATTCGGGGAGATCTCAACCCTGGCGTTAGTCAGGGTCGACAGTATAGTGCTCCGTCCCGAGTTGGTGAAACCTATTAGAACCATCTGAGCTGCTCCCCTCTTCTCAACCATGAGGGATGGACCTCTAGACTTTTTGCTCGTTCTCCTCCTCTCGATTTCCTCTCTCAGCTCGGCCATCCTCCTCTTGATGAACTTCTCCATCTTCTCGGTTCCCTTGTGCTTCGGTATCAGGGCGTAGAACTCTTTCAACTTCTGAAGCTTCTCTTCCGGCGTTTTCGCCTTTGAATATTCCTCCCACTTGGCCTGAGCCTCGGGAGGTATGTTCGTGGGCATTACCTCTTCCTCCTCTTCTTCTTCACCTCTACTATCTCGCCCAAGGTAATTGATTTTATGGATGCCGGAGGGGCCGTCTCTGGCAGGGCAGACGCGCTCCTCTCGGGGTTCCTCTGTATTATGGAGATCTCCAGCAATTTCTCTATAGCTCGAGCCACCTCGTAAGGTGGGATGACCTTCTCCGCCTCAATATTGCGAAGGAGAGATGCCTTTATGTTCAAAGCCGTAGCCACCTGCTCTATGGTTAGGCCTAAGGATTCCCTAGCCTCCCTTATCTTAACCCCATAACCCTCCACGTACTCTATTTCCTCAACTTTCCTCCTCTTGGGAGGGGGAACTCCTTTAGGGGGCTTTCTGGGAGGTTCCCTCTTCAACGGTGCCTCTGCCTTGGTCTCCCTTATGGCGACCTTCATTTCCTTCTTTTCCCTCTTTCTCAGGAGTTTTCGAGCACAGCTCGGGCATACCATTGCCTTGTAACCGTCCAGATCGACTATCACAGGTTTACCGACGAAGGTACCGCCGCATATCTCACAGACATAGACTTCCTCCGACAAGGTCCCTCGCTCCCATGCCCCTCCCACCTAAGGTAAACTTTACTTTTACTCGAACTTAAGGCCCATATGATGAGGAAGTTCAGGCCCAAGGACTTGGAAAAGATGCTGAGGAGCATGGGGGTTAAGGTCCAGGTGCTGGATGCGGAGGAGGTCTTGATAAGGCTAAGGGACGGAACGGCCCTGCGCATATCCGATCCTCAGGTCTCGGTGACTAAAGTGGGAGGAGAAGAGATCTATCAAGTGATGGGGAAAGTGGAGAAGGTCTCTGAGGTAGAGGAGAAGGGTGAGGGGGCCTACGAACCCGCTGAGGAGGATATCTCTCTGGTCGCCTCACAGGCGGGAGTGGACAGGGAGACCGCCAGAAAGGCACTTATAGAAGCTGGTGGTGATCTAGCGGAGGCCATCTTGAGGCTCACGGAGGGAGCTAGTTGAGCCTTAGAAGACTCTGGGCAGTATGGAGGATGCCCTATATCAAGTTGCTCGCCACTGAGGGGGAAAAAGAGTGCATATTCTGCACCCTACCAGCTGAGGGCAGGGATGAGGAGAACCTAATCCTGCACAGATCCGAGCACTGCTTCATCATACTGAACAAGTATCCCTATAACCCGGGCCACCTAATGGTGGCACCCTACAGGCACGTAGCCAGCATAGAGGACCTGACGGAGGATGAAGCTAAAGATATGTGGAGACTGATACGCCTGTCCATGCTCACCTTGAGGAGGGCCATGAATCCAGAGGGATTCAACGTTGGAGCAAATATAGGGAAGGCCGCCGGGGCCGGTTTTGAGGGACACGTGCACATACACATAGTCCCCCGCTGGAACGGGGATACGAACTTCATGCCGGTGATAGGCAATACGAAGGTCGTCAGCGATGCCCTGAGGAATACGTATACCGAGCTCAAAAAAGCCCTCTCCGAGGTCCTGGAGGAATCAGGTGGTCCCTGAGAAAAGCTTTTTATCGTATGGTGTGGATTACTTGGAACTGGGGCCGTGGTCTAGCTTGGTAGGATGCCGGCCTCGGGAGCCGGAGGTCCCGGGTTCAAATCCCGGCGGCCCCATTCTCCCCGAGACCCCATGAGATTTAGTAAAACTTATTTGAGAGTTCAGGCGTATTCTGAATGAGAGCCCCGGGCGGGATTCGAACCCGCGACCTGCCGCTTACGAGGCGGCCGCTCTGACCGGGCTGAGCTACCGGGGCCATTGGTTAGATCGATAAGGCCGGTAATAAACTTTACTAGATGAGGGAGACCAAAAACATGAGTGAAGAGGACTTGATAGTTCTAGCGCTCGCCGTTGTCGCTAGGGACTTGAGCCTCGCTAGGAAGATGGTCAATTTTGCCAAGGACGGCGTTCTGGAGGAGGGAGAGATGCAGGAGAAACTGAAACTGCCACCGACAGAGCTGCGGCAGCTCCTCTACAGGATGCAGGACTCCAACTTGGTCGTGCAGTTGGGTACAAAGGAGGACGAGGCGGGGAACAGGCTCACTTACTGGAGGATAAACAGCGACTTGGCCAAATCCTTCCTCCTGAGGAGGTTCAAGGAGGTGAGGGAGATGCTCATCAGGAGAAAGGAGGAGGAGTCCTCCGGGGAGTACTACGTGTGCGCCGCCGACCCCACTCACATAAGGCTGAGCTTCGATGAGGTGATATCGCGGATGGACGAATCTGGCCTCGTTTGTCCGGTGTGCGGCGCTATGTTGGAACCAGTGGACAGGGAGAAGATACTGGAAGAGATAGAGAGAATGCTCGGTGTTCTTAATAGGGCGCTGGAGTCGCTGGAAGGAGAGGCAAGTTGACGCGCACCCTACTCATCCAAGAGAGGATATCCAAGGGCCTTCCTAAGGAAGACATCCTCGAGGAGCTCGGTTGGGAGATGCTGGGTTACATGAAGGGTTTGGAGGTACCAGAGCTGGATCTAGACACTGAAGGAGGGTGGGTGAGGGTCTCTGTGTCAGGTCCGGATGAGGGAATAGCGGAGAATCTGATAATCAAGACCTACGGCAAGCTGCCCAGCATACACGAAGTTAAGATCGGGGACACGTTCAAGGGCTTCCTCACAGATGTCGGTAAGGTGGGTTTCGGGGTCTATTTCAAGGCATTCAAGGAGGAGAAGGATGCCCTCTATCCGCTCTTCGAGATGAGGAACCAGCTGGCTAAGGGAATGAAGTTACCCGCTAGGAAGATAGCCAGAGCTTACGGTTTCGTTGACGACCTAGCCTTGGAGTTGAGGGTCCTCCGAAAGGACGAAAGCAGTGTGTACGTGTCCCTGTCACCCAAACAGGTTGCGATGGTGAGGGGATGGATGAACAGGGGTCGGGATGTCCTCTTCATCGTTAGAGCGACTCCGAAGCAAGTCAGGAGGGCTCTCACGAGGACGGGCCATAAGAGGGATGTGAGCGTTGTGAGGACCTCTTTCCTGTCCCACGCCCTTGTGTGTAAGCTTGGGACCCAAGCGAAGGGACTGATCCCGAGGCTGGGCCCTCACCTCCCTGGAGCCGTGTTTTCCACCCTCTCCCCTGCGAGGGTTGGAGATCTCCTTCGCTCAAGTGAAGTTTAAAAATCCGCCTCGCCATAGGTGCGGTGGAGGGCCGGGGTGCCCTAGCCTGGTAGGGGGCTGGCCTGCTAAAGCCTCCTGCGGAAAGCCAGTGGCCCATCGGGCCGCGAGGGTTCAAATCCCTCCCCCGGCGCCACTTTCACAGGGCCGGTGGTCTAGCGGCTATGACGCCGCCCTTACGAGGCGGAGGTCGGGGGTTCGAGTCCCCCCCGGCCCACTAGGGGAGATCCCATTTGCTGAGGGAAGAAGGCGGATTCTACGATAGGGATCCACGGGATTATCGGCTGAGGATCGCTTTAGTCTACCCCGCGCCCTACCTTGCGGCTATAAACTCGTTGGGGCATCAGATACTCTACTTCCTCCTGAACTCCTTCGATGATGTCATGGCCGAGAGGTTCGTGACCGACCTGAAGGGATCGGTGGAGAGCGGGAGATCGCTCGACGAGTTCGACCTAATACTAGCTACAATCCACTTCGAGGGTCAGTATCCCGTGCTGTTTAGGATGTTGGAAGGAGTGCGCAAGCCGGTTGTGGTCGGCGGACCAGCTGTTTCAGCGAACCCCCTACCTATAAGCTCCCTAGCTGAGGCGGTCGGTGTGGGAGATGGGGAGGTCCTCATCCCCGCGCTGGTGGAGAGCTTGTTGGCGGGGGACTCCTTTGAGGAATTGGCTGACGACGGATTCTTCCTTCCAAGTATCATGAACAGAGCTGAATTCAAGAGAGTAAGGGGTTTGAAGCCCCTTGAAAACCAGATAATAGTCTTCCGTGGGAACGAACCGGTAAACAGCTATCTGGTGGAGATATCTAGGGGGTGCGGGTGGGGCTGTAGGTTCTGCATGCTGGGCTGGCACTGGAGACCCAGGCTGGATCCGGATCCTAAGGACTTGGAGGTGGCCGTCGAGAGGGCCCATGAGCTGGGATTCGAGGAGATATACGTCATAGGTAGTGACGCTGCATCTTCAAAGTTAATAAAGGATCTGCTTCAGTGGGCCTCTGAAAAGGGACTTCGCGTCACATTGCCATCCCTCAGGGCTGATCAAGTGGATAGAGAGCTCATAGAGTTGGCGGTGAGCGTTGGCGAGAGCATGCTCACACTAGCCCCTGAGACCGGTAGTGAGAGAATGAAGGCCGTGGTGAACAAGACGATAGATAATGAGGAGTTCGTGAGGGTGGCAGAAGAGGCCGAGGATTCAGGGATGAGACATCTCAAGCTCTACTTCATGGTGGGCCTTCCCTCCGAGACCGATCAGGATGTGGAGGAATCGGGTCGGCTGGCGAGCAGAGTAGCTGAGTTCGTAAACACGAAGGTCACGGTGAGCATCTTCATTCCCAAGGCCGGGACGCCTTTCGAGACGGTCCCGCTCGCCCGCGAGGAGGACATCAGGAGGAGGATCTCAATATTTAGGAGGAGTTTCCGGGGACAGGTCAACGTCATGCACTACGGCAGGGCGTACATTCAGACTTTCATGTCGGTGGGAGGCTTGGAGATAGCGAGACTCCTCGAGGGAGGGGTTAGAATCCCCTACAGTAGAGGAGCCTACCGCTCCCTAGCCAATAATATGGGAATAGATCTGGATTCCATAGTCTACGGGGAGAGGGACGCACCCTGGTGGGAGTACGTTGACACGGGGGTGAGTAGGGACTTCCTATCTGAAGAGCTGAGGAGGGCCATGGAGGGTTTACCCACACCGGGATGCGATGTATCGTGCACCGGATGCATGCCTAAGTGCTGGCTCCCCCAGAGGCGTCGGCTAGGCATGTCAGGAAGTTTATATAAGTTCCACAATCCCTTCTAGAGGTGATAGTTCATGCCAACTTACGTGCTACTGATCTTCTACAAGCTTAGGGAGCTAACCGAGGAAGAGGAGGAGAAAGCGAGGAGGCAGTGGGAGGATATAATGGAGGAGTGGCCTCCAGAGATCAGGTTGATCGGTGTTTACGATCACGCTTGGGGAACGGAGTACAACGGGGTCATACAGGTTGAGACGGAGAGCATGGACGCGTTCACCAAGTTCTGGAAGTGGTTCAGGGATAAGGTCAGGTGGTACGTCCCCGAGACCAAGACGGTAGTCGCCCTGAAGAGATAACCCCTCCTATCACATCCAGTAGGAGTAGACCCGTTCCCCACCTCCACATCCTCTTTTCCAGCTCTTTCAGGATGAATTGGAGTTTATGGGTGTGAAGCTCATCCCACCGTCTGTCCAACTTGGTCCTGAGGAGCGTGAGCCCCTCAGCTGGAGCTACATCCATCCTCTTGCCTATCATGGGTCCAACGGCTCCTCCCACAAGCCTCCTGACCATTTGCCAGCAGAACGACCTCCCGGTCACGAGCACCAGCGTGAAACCTCGATAAGTCCTCGCATCACAGCTCGGCCTCGGCGCCTCTCCCTCCTTGCAGAGATCCGGTGAGAGCGAGGTCTCTCTCAATCTCTCGAGCAACCTTTCGATGCCCAGTTCCATAGGGACCACGTATAGATAGGTCTTTTCGATCGCCTTCACCCTGCTATCCGATTCAATGAGCCCCCAGACTGCGATGTCCTTCGGGAGATCAGCATTCAGTCGAGAGATGTTCGGGAGCGCCCCTCTGTAGGTGACTACATTATCCAGAGCCGATACGCCCCTATCCGTTCTAGAGGTGAATTTCAGCTTGGCCTCAATTCCCTGATCGGACAATGCCTCAGCGAGTGATTCCTCTATGGTGGGGAGATCTGGCTGCCTGACCGCTCCATAGTAGTCCCACCCTATGTAGGCGACCCTCAGGGCTATCCACTTATCCCCAGCCAAAGCATCACCATCACTATCAGGAGACCCATCCCCACAAGCATAGCCCCGTAGACCAGCCTGTTCTCACCCGATAGGGAGCCGAGGAATACCCCCAGCGTGAAGAGGATTGTCAGGACCTCGATGAAGGATACCACATAGGCCTCCATGACGGAGAGCATGCCGCTAGTGGATAAGTAGAAGGGAACAGTCAGGGACATCATGACCAAGAAGGGAGCCAAGCCGCTGGCTGCCGCTACCATCACCGCCGATATGCTCTCGGCCTTTCCCACGAGGGTCTCGTCCAGATCCATGAGGACTGCCACCTCTAGCTCCTTTATCCTGGAGGCCCTCTCCGCCCTCTCTGTCAGATACGTGCCCATCGTACCGGATATGAGTATGGCCACCGCGCCGCCCAGCACCGTGTTGATGATAACAGAGGGCTCCTTCAGACCCGATATGAAGCTCCCCATCAGGACGCCCAGCATGGTAAGGAGGCTGTCGAACGAATTGGTGACCGCATACCTCCTAGCAACCTCGCTCATCCCGCTTATCCTAGATATTACTCGTACTGTGTCGGCTAGCTCCTCAAATTGCTCTATTATCCTCTCTACGATTGGAGGTGGACGTTTCTCGCTGTTATCCTCTGTACTGGCTCCCATTAGTTATCCAGACTTGTCACGGATCCCTCAAATAAAACCATGTGCGCTTCAGTTAATTTGTTAAATAAAGCGGAGGGCGCATCCGAGGGGATGACGCCACGCCCATCGGGGAGACTATTAGTAGGTTGCTCGATGTCATAGGTGAGAACCTGTCCGATGTCGACGAGGAATCCACTCAGAAGTTCATAAAGGCCCTTCTGAGGACGCTCGGAGAGGGGAAGATCTTCGTGGTCGGGGCCGGTAGATCCGGTCTAGTGGCGAAGGCATTTGCCATGAGGCTCATGCATGTTGGCTTCCAAGTCTACGTCATAGGCGAGACGGTCACTCCCTCAGTAGCTCCTGGGGACCTAGTGGTGGTAGTGAGCGGTTCCGGCGAGACCAAATATCCTCTCTCAGCAGCGCAGGTGGCTAAAAAGGTTGGAGCCCACGTGGTGGCCGTCACCAGCTATCCTGAGTCGAGCCTCGGTAAGATAGCGGATCTGGTCGTGAGGATCGGGGGGAGGGTGCTCCCTAAGAACAACAGCAGGGACTACTTCACTAGGCAGATACTCGGAATACACGAGCCCTTGACTCCTCTAGGCACGCTGTTCGAGCTGAGTACCATGATCTACTTTGACGCCCTCATTGCGGAGCTCGTGGAGCTCCTAGGGAAGAGTGAGGAGGATCTTGCCAAGAGGCACGCGACCATCGAGTGACTTAGAGGTGGTGCTGGAACAGGCTAAGAGGCTCGTCACGCCCTCGGATGAAGAGAGGAGGAAGCTCCAGAGTGTCTTGGAGGAGGCATTGAGTAGGGTAAGGAGGGCGGTCGACGAGCTGGGATTCGATGCGGATGTAGTGCCGGTAGGGTCCGCAGTGAGGGACACTTGGCTACCGGGCAACTACGAGTTGGATATATTCGTCCTCTTTCCCATGGGGGTCGGGGGGAAGGATGTCCTAGGTGAGCTGATAAGGGAGATCGCGGCCAAGGCCTTCGGTGATTACATTCAGAACTACGCTGAGCATCCCTACGTCATGGTCAAGCTGGGGGAATTCGATATAGATCTCGTTCCAGCCTACAGGATAGGGAAGGGGGAGAGGATAGCTAGCTCGGTAGACAGGACCCCACTGCACAACTCCTACGTGAAGTCCAAACTTCGCTCTCCAACTGAAGTGAGGCTTCTGAAAGCCTTTCTCAAATCGATAGAGGCTTACGGTGCTGAAGAGAAGGTCGGAGGGTTCAGCGGGTACCTATGCGAGGTCCTAGTGATCTATTACGGTAGTTTCCTCGAGGTGCTGAGGGCGGCCAAGGACTGGCAGCCTCCCGTCTGCATAGACCCTGAGGATCATCTAGGTGAGGAGTACGCGTCCGTCCTCTTTCCGAAGGATCCGCTAGTGGTCATAGATCCGGTGGATCCGAGAAGGAACGTGGCTGCCGCTCTCACTCTTACTCAGTTCAATCGATTCAGGATTGCAGCCCGGGCCTTCCTGATCAACCCGTCTATCGAGTTCTTCGAGAGGGCCCTCAGACCTCTTAAGGTTAGGGTCAGGAGCAGCGTGATAGAGGGGGAGCTGAAGAGGAGAGGGACCCATTTGGTAGTGGTTGAGCTCTTCAAATTAGATGAGCCGGACCAGTTGAGCAGGGAGCTACTCTGGTCTCAGGCCAAGAAGCTGGGGAGGATTCTGGGGGACGAGTTGAGGAAGCACGGTTTCGACCCGATGTGGTCCTCCGGATGGACTGACGAGTCCTCCACGATAGTGGTGGCCGCCGAAATACCATACCTGCTCCTCCCCACGCTGGAGAGGCGTGAGGGCCCACCGGTCGGCATGAGAGATGAGGACAACTTCCTGCTCAAATACGTGGGAAGCGAGGTGACGCTGGGGGGCCCCTTCATTAGGGAGGACAAGTGGTACGTATTCAGGCGGAGGAAGTACAGGGAGGCCACGCTCCTCGCGAGCGATATATTCAGGGGGCAGAGGTTACCATCCATACTGAGGGGGAGGGCGAAGATCAGGGTCCTCACGGAGAGGGAGCTTGCTTCCCTCGGTCAGTGGGCCCTGAATGAGATCTGGAAGGAACTAAAGAAGGAGGAGTTTTTCGTCAGGCTACTGGCCGAGGGCCTGGAAAGAGGGCAATAGGGCCTAGCTCTTCCTCTATTTCTAGAAGCCTGTTGTATTTAGCCACCCTCTCCCCCCTAGCCGGAGCTCCCGTTTTTATCTGACCGGAATTCAGGGCCACAGCCAAGTCGGCTATGAAGGTATCGGTCGTCTCCCCGGAGCGATGGCTGACCATGACAGAGTATCCGTGGCTGAAGGCGAGGTTAGCTGCCTCCAGCGCCTCGCTCAGGGTTCCTATCTGGTTGACCTTCAGCAGGAGGGCGTTGGCCGCCCCGGCCTCTATCCCCTTGCGCAGGAACACGGGGTTGGTGGCGAAGTAATCGTCCCCGACTATCTGTATCCTACCCCCTATCCTCTTGGTGAGTTCCGACAGGGATTCCCAATCCTCATCCATAAAGGGATCCTCTATACTGATTATTGGGTATTTATCTACGAGATTTATGTAGAAATCCATGAGTTCCGGTGGGGATAGCTCCCTACCGTCTATCCTGTACTTGCCATCGGAGTAAAACTCGTTGGCCGCGCAATCTAGGGCCAGCATCACTTTCCCCGCATAGCCCATCTCCTCTACAGCTCCAGTTAGTGAATCTAGAGCCTCCTCAGTCTTGGACATAGGAGGTGCGAAGCCTCCCTCATCACCGACGTTCACAGCTATCCTCCCGTACTTCCTAAGGAGCTGCCTCTTGAGCTCCATGTAAACCTCTACCCCTGCGAAGAGGGCATCCCTGAAGCTTTCGAATCGGACGGGCACTATCATAAACTCCTGGATGGCCAGATCATTGCCAGCGTGTACCCCTCCGTTCAACACGTTCATGAAGGGGATTGGAAGCGTCCTAGAGCTTATTCCACCCAAGTAGCGATACAGTGGAATTCCAAGCCCTGCTGCCGCAGCCTTCGCGACACCCACGGAGACACCCAGTATGGCGTTGGCCCCCAACCTGCTCTTGTTGGGAGTGCCATCCAGCTCCAGCATGATCCTGTCGATGTACAGCTGAGAGGTGGCCTCGACCCCTATCAGGGCGGGCCTTATCACCTCGTTGACGTTCCTGATTGCCCTGAGAACCCCCTTCCCGTGCAACCATTTTCCACCGTCTCTCAATTCGAGAGCTTCCTTCTCTCCCTTCGAGGCGCCGCTCGGTACCGAGAACCTACCTGAGGCACCTCCATCCAGTAACACTGATACCTCGACCGTGGGATTCCCTCTGGAGTCCAAGATCTGTCTAGCCCTGATATCCTTTATCCTGAGGGACATGGTGATCGGATCATCCCCCTTTTTCTTTTATAAGGACCTTTCCATCAATTCGGTGGTAACTTGGAGCCTGAGATCGAGGGCGTCCGAGACAGTCTGCTCAGACTGACAAGGGTCCCTAGAGTGACCGGCATCGAGAGGAACGTTGTACCTGTTCTCAGGAAGCTCATGTCTCCCTTCTCAGATGCATTCAAGGTGGACGCTTGGGGGAACTCTGAAGCCATCATAAATCCGGGTGGGAAGCCGGTGGTGATGCTGGCGGCCCACGTGGATCAGATAGGGATAATAGTCAGGGAAGTCACGGAAGACGGATTCGTCAAGTTCGAGGGTGTGGGCTGGGACGCCAAGGTGCTGTATGGAATGAGGGTGAAGCTCCTCACGGACAAGGGGGAGGTCAAGGGGGTTGTGAGCGTGCTTCCACCCCACATTTTCAGGACCTACAAGGAGCTGGCTGAGAAGAAGCTGGAGGTCAGGGATCTGGCCATTGATATAGGTGCCGATAGCAAAGAAGATGCGGAGAGGGCTGGAATCAAACCCGGGGTCTACGGGGTGCCGGATTACGAGCCAGAGGACTTACTCGGCCATCACTTCTCATCCCCCGGTTTGGACGATGCCGCTGGAGTTGTCACGATGATAGAGGCCCTCAAGCTCGCTTGGAAGTCCCGAGATAGGATAGATGCTGAGGTTCACTTCGTCGCTACCATACAGGAGGAGATAGGACTCAGGGGGGCGGAAATGGTGGCGTACAGGCTCAAGCCGGATATAGCAGTTGCCATAGATGTCACATTCGCGAAACAACCCATGATGCCAGCGGAGTTCGTTCTCAGGACAGGCAAGGGGCCAGCCATAAGCAAGGGTCCGATCTACCACTGGGAAGTCGTGGAGGCCCTTGAAAGAGCCGCGAAAGAGGCCGAAATACCCTATCAGATTGAACCCGATTTCAGAGGGTATGGAACGGACACATGGGCAATTCAGGTTGCCAGAGGGGGTGTGAGGACTGGGCTCATCTCTATACCCCTCAGGAGCATGCACAGTCCAGTAGAAGTGGTTAATCTGAATGATATCGCGTGGGGAGGAGCTCTCCTCTCCGAGTTCATCAAGATGCTGTGAGCTCTCTCCCCTTTCTTCTTAAATTATTTTTCCATTTTGCAGAGCTCTGCGTCTGATATGTAAACATTTATCGCCCGATCCCTGAGATATATTGATATTCCAAGGGGAACCTACGTGTTTTTATTTCGTCAAATAGTTTACTAGGGGGCCTTTCTCGACTCCAAGGGTCAGGAGGACCCCCAATGATTATTAAGAAGACCCCCCATCCATTATCAGGTATTGCTATGGGAGAGAGGGAAGACCTCATTCGTATGGCTGAGGAGTACCTCGTCACCTCTATCGTTGAGAGGTTGGAGCCCGTGGTCGTTGATCGGGCCGAGAATGACGTGGTAATAGATATGGATGGGAGGAAGTACGTGGACTTCTTCGCGGGCATAGCGGTGGTGAACACTGGTCATGTGAACGAGAAGGTCGTGAATGCTGCAATAGAACAGGCAAAGAAGCTCGTTCACGCGTGTACCTACGTGTATCACGTGCCGCCCACAATAAAGCTGGCCAAGAGGCTGGCTGAGATAGTTCCCGGGAGGGATATGAAGAAGACCTTCTTCTCCAACAGTGGAGCCGAGGCCATAGAGTGCGCCATGAAGGTGGCGAGGAAGTTCACCAAGAAGCACGAGCTGATAGCCCTCACCCACTCCTTCCACGGGAGGACCATCGGAACGCTCAGTATAACCGGTCAGTGGAAGAGGAAGAGGTTCGACATGGGTCCCTACATGCCGGCTGTCTCCTTCACCCCCAGCCCCTACTGCTACAGGTGCCCCTTCGGGAAGCAGTTCCCGGACTGCGACTTCGAATGTGCAAGATACCTGAACAACGTGATCGACTACGCCACCAGCAACAACGTTGCCGCACTGATCATGGAGCCCCTCCAAGGAGAAGGTGGGATAATACCGATACCCAAGGAGTACGCGAAGATAGTGAGGGAGATTCTTGACGAGAGGGACATACTCCTCATCGATGACGAGGTGCAGACGGGCTTCGGGAGAACTGGAAGGATGTTTGGGGTGGAGCACCTCGGCATAGAGCCCGACATAGTTACCATGGCCAAGGGCATAGCTGACGGGTTCCCGATAGCGGCGTGCACGACCAGGGCGGAGATAGCTGACTCCTTCGAACCTGGAGATCACCTCTCAACTTTCGGAGGCAACCCCGTATCGGCAGCAGCTGCTCTGGCGAACATAGAGTTCATGGAGGAGGAGAACTTGCCCAAGCAGGCGGAGGAGAAGGGGAACTACGTGATGAAGGCCTTGAGGGACATGATGAGCGAGATCAAGCTGATCGGTGACGTCAGGGGAAGGGGGCTCATGATAGGGGTCGAGCTGGTGAGGGACAGGGAGAGTAAAGAGCCAGCGGTGAGCGAAGCCAAGAGGGTCAGACAGCTCATGAGAGAGAAAGGATACCTCATCGGAGTGGGAGGGGCTGTTGGATCCGTGCTCAGGCTCCAGCCCCCACTGACCGTGACTTACGAGCACATAGACGGTGCTCTGGAGGCCCTTGAGGAGAGCCTCAAGGAGGTGAGCTGAATGGTCGTTCTCGAGGAGGTAAGGAAGGATTACGGGATCATCCCCAACTACGTGGATGGGAATTTCGTGGAAGCCCCAGCTGACGAGTACCTAGACTCTTACAATCCGGCCAAGGGGGAGGTGATAGCCAAGACCCCTCTCACGAAGGGGGAAGGGGTGGATCAGGCGGTCCAGGCCGCAGCTAGGGCCTTCGAGGAATGGAGCCAGATGCCAGTGACCGAGAGGATACAGTACTTGGTCAAGCTCAAGCTCGCTATTGAGAAGCATAAGGAGGAGATAGCCAGAGTAATATCCCAGAACATGGGTAAGACCATAAGGGAGGCAAGGGGAGAGCTTAGAAGAGCCTTGGAGAACGTAGATGCTGCATTAGGGATGCCCACGCTCACCTTGGGGGAGAAGATGATTAGGGTCACCAGCAACATAGATGAGGAGTACATAAGGGAACCGCTGGGCGTGTTCGCGATAGTAACGCCCATGAACTTCCCCGTGATGATACCGTTCTGGTTCCTCCCTTATGCCATAGCCTCGGGCAATACGGTCGTGCTGAAACCCTCGGAACTGGATCCGGCGCCCATGTACTGGGTGATGAAGGTCATACATGAGGAGGTGGGCTTGCCCCCGGGAGTTGTTAACCTGGTCAATGGCGCCAAGGACACAGTCCACGCCCTCATAACCCACAAGGACGTGGCTGGAGTCACCTTCGTGGGCTCCACTCCCGTGGCGAAGATAATATACGAGACGGCTTCGAAGGCAGGAAAGAGGGTGCTCGCGCAGGGAGGGGCCAAGAACCCCGAAGTCGTGATGCCTGATGCGAATTTCGAGAGGACCGTGAACAACCTGCTGGGTTCCGTCTACAACATGGCTGGTCAGAGGTGCCTCGCCGCTGCTAACATCATACTAGTGGGGGACATCTACGAAAGGTTCGTAAACGCCTTCGTCGAGGGGGCTAAGAAGCTGAAGATAGGTTACGGGCTGGACGAGACGGTGGATATGGGCCCCATGGCCAGCATGAAGGGGAAGGAGAGGGTCCTCCACTACATAGAGAAGGGACTGGAGGAGGGCGCCAGGCTAATCCTCGATGGCAGGGGCTTCAAGTCGGAGGAGTACCCGAATGGGTTCTTCCTCGGTCCCTCGGTATTCGTCGATGCTGGGGAGGGGATGACCATAACGCAGGAGGAGATATTCGGTCCCGTAGCCATCATGATCAGAGCGGAGAACTTCGACGAGGCGGTGGAGCTCTCCAACAACTTGGCCCCGTATGGAAATGCCGCCAGCATATTCACCGAGTCGGGGAAGTACGCTAGGGAGTACGCGATGAGGGTCAACGCTGGCAACATAGGGATAAACATAGGGGTGGCAGCTCCCTTAGGATACTTCCCGTTCGGAGGGAGGAAGCTCTCATTCTTCGGCACGCTGCACGGTCAGATGGACGCGATAGACTTTTTCACCGACAAGAAGGTGGTCATAACGAGGTGGTGGTGAGGGCGCTGCCCTCACCCGATCATTTTTCGGGGATCGGGAGCCTTATCTCGAACAGGGCAACTGGAACGGTTATACCCAGCTTCAGGAGGATCTCTGGGTCTATTTCACCTATGAGACCTGCGCCGGCGCCGTTCAACATCACCTTGGCGCACCTCCCCTGCAGGAAGGGCCTCTCGCTATAGGGCTCTAGCTCCAGCTCGATCCCCGAGTTGCCAGCGAGGGCCTTCAGATGGGAGTAGATGTCCTCAAATCCTACCGAGTAGTCTGCATAGGCTGCTGCGAGCCTCCTCTCGTCCCTGGCTCTAGTCTCGTAGGACTCGTCGACGACTACGACGTCACCCACCTCGAAGACCTTCTGAGGGTACTTAGCGTGCGTATTTGCGGCCAAGAAGTGCAGCAGCCCGGGGATCAGGCTATCCCTGAGCACGCTGTAACTCTCCGATACCGGATTGGCCACCTCAACCACGGGTCTCTCCTCCCTCCCCACGGAGGAGAAGAGGAAGGTCCTGCTGGTCATTATGTAGTTCAGGACCTCCTGGTATCCGAGCCCTACCATGAGCGTCCTTACCAGGGCTGAGACCTTCTCCCTAGGATGCCTCTTGCCCACGGTCATCACGTTGAGGGGCAGCTCGTATCCCAAGTTGTTGAGGCCGTAAGTGGTGGCCACCTCCTCGGCCACGTCCACTGGGTGAAGGAAGTCGGCCCTGAAGCCCGGGATCATCACCCTAACGATGCTACCATCGGAGGAGGCGTCAAGCCTAGCCCTCCTCAGCTGGTGAATTATCTCCTCCGAGCTCATGGGGATGCCCACCATCCTTCTGATGAAGTCCTCACTCACGAACATCTCGCTGGGCTCGGGTTTCGGTGTCTCGAGCGTCATGTCCGGGTAGACGACTTCGAGCGTGTGAATCTCCCCTCCCCTCTCACCCAGCGCCGACACCATTATCTCCAAGGTATGAGAGATCGCCCTAAGATCCGTTCCGGTGACATCTATGAAGAGATCCCTCATGCCCGGGGTGAGCCTGGTCAGCTCCGAGTTTATTATGGGAGGAAGGCTCAGGACCTCGTCCCTCGAATCCAGTATCAGGGGGACCAAGTTCTCTGGGTTCTCTATGAGGTGAGCGTACTCCCTTCCCTTCTCCGTCTGCTCTAGCACCTCTTGGGCCGTCATCTCCGCGTACTCACCGAGGGGAACGAAGGAAACCTTGTCTGCAGGCCTGGCATCGTAGGTTATGGGAGGGACCACCTTCGAGAAGTCGTGGAGGCCTATGGAAACCCTCTTCCTCTTCCTCCCTAGGGTGTCGTGTATCTTCTCTTGGGTCTCTATCAGCGATATCAGGGACTCCTCAGTGGTGAGGTCCACGCCCTTCACCAGAGCTGCGACTACGTAGGGCCTGACCCTCCTGACGCTCTCAGTGACCCTCACCTGGAAGGTCTTCCTCCTCATGGGGTACTTGGGGATGCCCAGCTCCCTCCCCATCAAGCCCTTGATCAGGCGGACCAAGCCCTCCATGGCCACTAGGTCCATCCTGTCGGCAGTTACCTCGAACTCCATCTCCCCCTCCTCAGGATCGTAGGCTTCGAGGTTCACCTTGGTGTACTCCAAGAGGGACGTCAGCTCGTCCTCGTTCAGCTCCCCACCCAAGAGCCTGAAGAACTCCCTCATGTCCACCCTTATCACGGGCATATTATCACCACACCAGCTTGGCCCTCCTCAGGTAATCCAAGTTCTGGGAGTGCAGCTCCCTGATGTCGTCCAAGCCCAGCCTTATCATGGCCAGTCTACCTATTCCGATTCCCCATGCTAGGGCCTGCACTTTGGGGTAGTCGTATCCCATAGGTATGAGCATCTCCGGCCTGAACAAGCCCGAGCCAGCTATCTCTATCCACCCCAGTGTTTCATGCCTGACGTACGCTTCAACGCTCGGCTCGGTGAAGGGGAAGTAGGCGGGCTTGAACTTGACCTCCCTGAACCCTAGCTGCTTGGCAAACTCGGCCAAGAAGCCCATGAGGTGCCTCACATTCATGTCTTCAGCCAAGACCACGCCCTCGCACTGGTGGAACTCTATCGCGTGGGTCCTGTCAGGAGTTTCCGGTCTGAACACCTTATCTATGGCGAATATCTTGCTGGGCACCTCTAATCCCGATGCTAGGGTGCGGGCCGAGGCTGCAGTGGTCTGGGACCTCAGGATGAGCCTTCTCGCTATGTCGAAGCTCCACTTGTAACCCCACCCCTTGGATCCCGTCTCCCATCCGTGCTCATGGGTCATCCCGACCCTCTCCACTAGGGAGGAGTATTGAGAAAGATCAGCGCCTTCAGAGGGAAAGGCCACTTGGTAGGAGTCGTGGACCTCCCTAGCCGGGTGATCCTGGGCTTGGAAGAGTACGTCGAAGTTCCAGAACTCGGCCTCCACTATGGGGCTCTTGACCTCGACGAATCCCATCCCTATGAGGATCTCCCTGACCTCCTCGAGGAAGTGGATGTAGGGATGGGGCTTGCCCGGATAGGTTACGGGAGGGGATGCTCTCACGTCGTAGGCCTTCAGCTTCCTCTTTCTCCATTCTCCGGTGAGTATGAGGTCCCTAGTTAGCTTTCCGACCTCCTCCACCACCTTTATCTTACCCTCCGCAGCCTGCCTGCCCAAGTCGGTGAGCTCCATCTCCACCTCGGTCTTCTCCACCACCTCAACTAAGCCCCTCCTCCTGAGGCTCTCCAGTACGTTGTGGTCCACCTCCGACTCCTCCAAGGGTGCGGATGAGAGCCTCTCCAAGATGTACCTCTCTGGAACTTCCTTTCCCACTAAAAGGGCGAAGGTTCCCTTTTCAGACTTCTCCAGCCTGATCAGGCCCTTCCTCTGTCCCTCGCCCAGAGCCACATTGAATTCCTCTCCTGCTAGGTGGGAGCGGAGCTCATCTAGGCTGGCCCTCCCTCCCCCCTCCCTAAGAAGTCTGATGAGCTTCTCTTCAGGCAATCCTTCCTCTAGATGCCTTCTCCCCCTGTCTGATAGGATCAGGTACCTCTTCCTCCTCTCCCTTATGGTGAGCAGGCCTTTGTCCTTCAGCAGATTGGCCCAAGCTGCTGCCTTGCTCCTATCCAGTTCGAGGTCATCCAGCCTAGCCCTACCGCCTCTAGAGCCGAGCTCCTCGAGCAGCTCCATCTCTCCCCGAGAGAGGAAAATTTCCATCCTATCCCCGGCTGGGGGATCATGCATCCTGATAAGTGTAACCTGCGGAGGGAGTGGCGCTGCCCCCCGAGCCCTGAACCCCACCCCTCATCCTGCGCATGTCCAAGATCATGAGGACTAGCATGGTCTGCCTGAGCAGCTCGAAGAGGTTCATCACATCCGGAGGAACGGTCCTCATGCTTGAGGGCTGGGCCTCCCCTTCCACAGCCCCTATGGTCTTTAGGGCCCTCTCCAAGTACCGGATCAGGAGAACCCCTCTGTCCTCCCCAGTGAGCCTAGATAGGTCATCAATCATCCTGTTTATCTCCTCATCCTCCAAGAGGGCCCTCGCCCTCTCCTCCGGGTTCTTGAGGTGGCGCCTCAGTCTCTCGGTAACTTTCACCAAGAGCTCCTCCATCGGGCCTACTTCCCTCGTCGCTATAAAAAGTTTTGATGCTCCTCCTGACGTACCTCAGGGGGAGGAAGAAAGCGAGGAACGTGAGGATCACCAGACCCGCTATGGTGGCGTAGTAGAGATAGGGGCCGAGGAACCCGAGGGGACCTTCCTTGGAGAGAAGGCCGACTTCCACGAAGAGCTGGACCACTGCAAGCGAGGACAGGGCCGCTAGAATGTCCTGCACTGTGGAGAGCCTCTTGGAGGTCTTCTCACTCTCCTCCTCCATCTCCACGGTCTTATTGAGTAGGGCTATGGTGAGCGTCCCGTGAACTGCCTGGGAGAAGCTGGAGAGGAGGGACTCGAGGTCCTCGATCAGCTCCCCCACCTTCAGCCCCTCGGAGACCACCTCGTAAACCTCCTGGTAGCTGGGATCTATGAAGGTGTACAGCCTCCTCAGGAGGGAGATCAGGACGGGGTAGGAGGCAGTATAGGAGTTGAGCCTCTCCAGCCTCCCTACCCAGCTTTCCCTCCCCCCAGATATGCTCTTGGTCAGGGTCGGGAGGGATCTGAACTCCTCCTCCAAGCCCCTCCTCAGGTCGCTCACCAGGTGGTAGCTGAGGAACGCGGTGGCTGCCGGTATCAGGTGATCTGGATCCAAGCTGGGGAGGGTGACCGAGAAGCCCTCGGACTTCAGGTTCCCCCTCCTCAGGTGGAGTGCGTGTATCTCCACCCTCTCACCCCGGAGCGAGGACAGGGGCATTGCATCGGGGATGAGCTCGCTGAGGATGGCTAGAGCTGCCGGGATCTCTCTGGAAGGGGGCTCCGGGTTCACGAGGATGAAGATCCCGTAGATCGACCCCTCCTGCAGCCCGGATATGAAGGGGCTCTCGGCTATCAGGGTGTAGGCCCTGTAACCCGGTAGCTCCAAGTCGAAGGACAGGAACCTGAGTCCCAGCTTTTCGACTATGGCGTGGAAGGCTTTAGTGGGTATCTCGTCAGCTCGAGGGATGGACGATCCCGATCTCGGGATCTTGAAGGGCAGCATGAGGGCGCCGGTCATCGGTCTCCTAGATAGTAAGTTTAATTTTTGTTTAAATGCTATCCAGCCTGAGGGAGATGGGTCAATTACATCCCCGAAGGATTGCGATCCTAGCTCCGGTCCTCTCTGGCTACTTGAGGGAGAGGGGGGTTGAGGTGGATGAGGAGGCCGTTATCAGGGGTCTCCTAAGCGGGAAGGGGGAGACGATCGAGGGCCTCCAGAGGCTCACCGAGGAGCTGGGCTCTTACGCTGTCTTGGCTCAGATAGGGGGGAGTAGGGTAGATTACCGGCTCTTGACCGTGCTTGACGCTGCTGTGATCACCCTATCGGAGATCGGAGGGATTGATGGGATTTTCAGGTCAATGAAGGATGAGGAGAGGGCGGCCATGCTCCTAATTCTGGGAAACGCATTGTATGAGGGTGGGTTCCCAGATTCAGCTTCTAAGGTTTACGGGGAGGCTCTGGAGATAAGGAGGGAGCTGGCTGCCAGGGACGGGAGGTTCCTCCCGGATCTGGCTGGTACGCTGAACAACCTGGGGGCTGCGCTGGCAAGGAAGGGCAGGCTGGATGAGGCGATTGAGAGGCTGGAGGAGGCTCTGGAGTATTACAGGG
>JARZZM010000038.1 GCA_030130125.1 Thermoproteota archaeon | reverse complement strand
ACGCCGGAGCCCAGATTCTCGGCAGCGACTCCTATGAAAAGGAGGTAGATGTACCACTTGACTAGCCCAGCGAGGAGACCGGAGGGACTTATGCCGTACAGTTCGTCCATGAGGCCCTTACTGCGCACCCACTTGTCCAGTCCCAGGAACTTCCTTAGTAAGCCGCTGATGACTATGCCCACAAGCCTCCCTATCACGTATCCCACTAGAAGAATCACGGCAGCAGATAGCAACTTGGGAGCGGTCACTTTGAACAGCATCCAGAGCTGCTCCAGCGCCACGACTACGTCCTGTAGGCCCTGCATCCCTACCAGCCGGCAGTCGGCTCAATCCCGTTTATAAATGTTTCTGGTCAAAAAAGGAGGTTATTCAGGCTGAAAACTTCTCCATGGGCTTGACATCGTGGGGAGCTATCTCCCTAGCACCTACTGATGATAGGAGGGCTATTCTGGCCTTCTTTTTCATTTCCCCTATGTTGGCGGCGCCTACATAGCCGAAGGCGGCCCTCAGGCCCGCAACGAACTTATCTATGACTGTAGCGACGTCACCCCTGTACGGGACTAGGCCCTCTATCCCCTCAGCTATGTCCTTGGACGGCTTGCTGTATCTGTCGAGAGCGAACCTCTTCGACCTGGCTGACGGGCTGCCCATACCCCTGTAAACCTTGTACATTTTCCCTCCCACTATCAGAGGGGATCCTGGGGATTCCTTGGTTCCAGCCAAGGCGAAGCCGAGCATGACAGCATCTGCACCGGCTGCAAAGGCTTTAGCTGCCTCAGCAGGACCCCTAACCCCTCCATCGGCGATAACAGCCACATCAGAGCCGTATTTAGCCACCACTTCAGAGGCCTTGGCCACAGCGAAGAGGGTCGGTGCAGCGACACCTGTCACCTCCCCGGTGGTGCATATGCTCCCGCTGGCTATACCGACCCTCAGACCCACTACATCAAGCCTAGTGATGATCTCCTCAGCAGCCTCGTAGGTCCCGATGTTCCCCGCCACTAGGGGAACGTTGACCTCCTCCGTTATCCTTTTAACAGCCCTCATCACATTCTCGTTATGGAAGTGTGCCACATCAGTAACCAGCAGATCCACATAAGGCTCGAGGGCCTTCGCTCTCTCCAGATCGAAGGGAGATATGGCCGCAGCTACTCTCAGCCTTCCCTCCCCATCTCTGGTGGCGAACGGATGTGACTCCCTGTAAAAGACGTCCTTAGCAGTTATAAGACCGACTAGCCGACCATAATCGTCGACCACAGGGAGTTTCTCTATTTTATAGCGAGACATGATCTTCCTAGCCTCTTGAGGAGTTATATCTGGACTGACTGTGATGACATCCTTTGTCATCACCTCCCTAACCACCTGATTACCATCCTCGGCGAAGTAGACGTCTCTCCTAGTTATTATACCCACCAGTCTGCCCTCGGCCACTACAGGGAGGCCTGATATGTCCATCTCCTTCATTATCGAGCGAGCGGTCTCGACAGTATCATCGGGAGTAACGGTTACAACATCCCTTATTATGAAAGACTCCGCTCTCTTGACCGCTTTAGCCATGTTAACCTGCTCTTCAACCGTGCAATTCCTGTGCAGTACGCCTAAGGCGCCCATCCTAGCGACTGCTATGGCCATCTCCGCCTCCGTCACAGTGTCCATCGGAGAGGATAAGATGGGGACATGAAGCCCGATCTCTCCCAGCCGGGTGGATAGATCCACCTCGGAAGGCTCTACTTGGGTCTTTCCGGGCAGAAGAATGACATCTCCAAATGTGAAGGCCATCTCTATGTTAGCAAACTTATCCCAAGGCATATCTAGAGTGGATAGATGGTTGGATAAACTTTTCGCCCCCGAGTCAGGGTTCGACGGTCCTGCTCTTGGGGATTAGGTTGCGAAGCACCTCACCATTGTAGTACCCGGAGCCAGCGAAAACCGGGCCGAACTTCACCAAGTAAACCCCCCTCTCCGGTAGCTCTACTGCTATATCCTCTCCCCTCATCCATCTCCTGAATTCCTCCTCACTGAGCTCAACCACATGCCTCGAAGCCCCCCTGCCGATTACGTAGGATCCCTCCACGCTAATTATGTAACCGTAAGGGGCCTTCTTGGCCAGATAGACCCCTCTTATCACATCTTTCACATCGAATCCAGCGGCTTCCTTGGTCAGGAACCTTATCCTCTTCTTACCTGACCTGATCAAGGAGTAGCCAGAGAGATCGACATCAAACCACCGCTTGACCCAGGCGAGGAACTCGCTCACATCGGCTTCCTTAGCAGAGCCACGAAGAACCCTATAGTGTCGTTGTCCTGTGGGTATATCCTCATGGTTTTCCTCAGCTCGCTTCCGAACTCCCAATCCATCCACCTCTCCAATCCGGGCCTCCACCTGAGCCCCTCTAACTGGAGCTCCTCCAATACAGCACCTAGCTTCAGGAGATTATAAACGACCCACTCGTTCTCCTTGGGTTCCAACGTGCAGGTGGAGTACACCATGACCCCTCCCTTCCTGAGGACGCGGTAGGCCGCCTTAGCCAGAGAGAGCTGGAGCCTAGCTATCTTGTTGACGGACTTGGGGCTCCACCTGACCAATGCGCCCCAAGACCTCCTGACTTCTCCCAAGGAGCTACACGGGGCATCCAACAGCACCTTATCGAATTTCTCCTCCCTGAAGAACTGGGGGGCCCTCCTTCCGTCGGACAGAGTCACTACCACGTTAATGGACCCCATCCTCTGAACATTGGCTATCAGTGCGTCCACCCGATCGGGAGTCACATCATTGGCCACCAAAACCCCCTCATGTCTCATCATCTCAGATATCTGGGTCGTCTTGGATCCCGGAGAGGCAGCCAGATCCAATACCCTCTCTCCCGGACTGGGTGAGAGTGCGACCGGAGGGATCATGGAAGCCGCTTCCTGAACGTAATACAGCCCTAACTGGTGCCATTCAGTATTTCCCAATCTCTCAGGTCCCTTCTTTACCCTATAGCCGTACTCGTACCACGGTATTGGCTCCAAAACCCACCCACCCTCCTCGAGCTTCGCCACCAGCCAGTCAGGATCTACCTTCATCGGGTTGAGCCTGATGCTCGGAATCGGCTTCCTCGCCATGAAGGACAGGAGTATGTCGTACTCCTCTCCAAGAAGCTCTCTATACCTCCTCTCAAACTCCGGTTTTATCAGCCCCTCCGGGATGCCATGGCTCATCTCGCTAGGTGAGACCCCCTAGCTTTATCTAGGTTTTGGATGGATGGAGCCTGATGGGTGTTAACTTGGAGGAGCTGAGGGACCTGATACTAAAGCTAGCTGCTGAAAACGCTCTCAAGTACGGTAAGGCCAATCCAAAGGCTGTCCTAGGTAAGCTCATGGCATCTCGGCCGGATCTGAGGCCGAAGGCTAGGGAACTGGCTTCTCTGGTGGAGAAAATGGTCTCCCAGGTCAATGAGATGCCTCTTGAAGCCCTGAAAGAGATAGCCACTCCACCTAAGAGGGAGAAAAAGCCGCAGGAGAGGGTGTGGCCACCTCTAGAGGGGGCTGAGGAAGGTAATGTCGTGACGAGAGTGGCACCGGAACCCAACGGTTATCCGACGCTGGGGCACGCTAAAGGACTGTTAGTTCCCTTCATATACGCTAGGATATACAAGGGGAAGTTCCTACTGAGATTCGAGGACACCAATCCTAGGGTGGAGAGGCTGGAGTTCTACGATGCCATAAGGGAGGAGTTCTCTAGGTTACTCGAGGCTGCCGAGAGGGAACTCGGTCTGTCGCCGGGTAAATGGGACGAGGAGATCATAGAATCCTATCACATCCCCAAGATGTACGAACTGGCGGAGAAGCTGATAAGACAGGGGGATGCCTACGTATGCACATGTCCGGCTGAGAAGGTTCGTCGTTGGAGGAGGGAGGGAAGGGAGTGCGAGCACAGGAATCAGCCAGTGGATGTCAACTTGGAGCTGTGGGAAAGGATGCTTGAGGGAGATTTCAGGGAAGGGGAGGCCCACCTAAGACTCAAGACGGACATGAGGCATCCCAATATAACCATGAGGGACCCGGGCATCTTCAGGATAGTAGAAGCACCCCACCCAATCCATGGGAACAGGTTCAGAGTATACCCCGTTTACGACTTCTCGGTCAGCGTCATGGACTCCCTAACTGGGGTAACTCATGCGTTCCGCAGCAAGGAGTTCGAACCTCATGTGGAGGTTCAGAGGACGATAATCAGGAAGTTGGGTCTAAGGGAATACCACATGGTGCAGTTCGGCAGGATAACGGTTGAGGGAATCCCTCTCTCAAAGAGGTACAT
>JARZZM010000037.1 GCA_030130125.1 Thermoproteota archaeon | reverse complement strand
CTGTCAGCGTTTTCGCCACCTCCTCAGCCTTCTCCCTACCCAGCTTATCCTCAAGAAGCCATGTAACGAGCTCCCTCACCTGATTTATCGCCTTTCCGGCTACGTCAGCTAGTATCAAGGTCTGATCATCGACCTTATCCACGCTCTTCTTCTCAACGACCTTTATCAGAGACGGGGCTGGGAACTGACCCAGTTGGGGGTCTACTGGGCCTAGAACAGCGTTTTCGTCCATGATTATCTCGTCAGCTGCCAAGGCTATGAGGGTACCACCGCTCATGGCGTAGTGGGGGACTATGACAGTTGTCTTCGCCGGGTGCTTCTTCAGAGCCCTAGCTATCTGGGAGGCTGCCAGTACGAGGCCCCCAGGCGTGTGGATTATCAGATCAATGGGGGTATCCGGAGACGTGGATCTTATCGCTCTAAGGACGCTCTCGGAATCTTCGATATCGATGAACTTGTAGAAGGGTATCCCGAACAGGCCGATGGACTCCTCCCTGTGGATGAGAGTTATCACGCTGCTCCCCCTCTTCCTAGCTAGGGCCTCCATGACCTTTCTTCTGGCGTTCTGGATGGCCCTATGCTGGAGCTGGGGGGCCATGAGTAGGTAGAATATGAATAGCCACCACAGAAGGGATATGGGATCGAGCCACATAGGCGTTGAATGCGGATGAAAACCTTTAAGGTAAGTGGTCCCTTTGCCATATAGATCGGAAGGCCAAGAAGAGCGAGAAGAATTCGGCCATCACTATAATGGAGGCCTCAGGTCCGAAATCTCCACCGGTTAAGATGTCTGATCCGACGAGTTTTGATACGAATACGCTGGGTCCCCGCAATCCGCTCGTGGGATATCCCCAGAGATGCTCCATGAATATGTTCCACGAGAAGTGCATCGATATTGCGGGTCCGAGACCCCACTCGCACCTCATCAACCCTAGAGCTAGACCGGCTACGAATACGCCCAAGAAGGCCTGCAGTCCGAATCCCGGGTTGAATGCGTGGATGAGGGAGAAGGCCAGGGACGATGCAAGGAGACTTGTGCGTGAAAACCTCAGGAGGGGATATCCCCTGTAGACAACTTCCTCCCACACGGCAACTGAGAGATGGAAGGGGATTACGTTGAGTAGGAGCGCAGGATCGAAACCTGAGAATTCAAGTTGGGAGAATGGTAGGAGGGGCAGGGTCATTGCAAACGCAAGGATAGACGCGGTCACGGATCCCTTCAGGGTGCCTATCTTAGGGTCTCCCCCATGGTACTTCACCAGCAGAGCGAATATAGTGAGTGAGAGGAGGGCCCTGAGGTAGGGGGTTGGGACTAACATCATGAGGACGGTGGCTGCCAACAGGAAGGAGAGGGCCCTCCTCTCCCAACTGTCATCCTTATGCTCCCTCATTTTTTGCTCTTACCCTTCTTTTTTCCCTTCTTCGATGTTTCGAACTTCTTAAGAGTTCTGTAGTACCAGATGCCGAATATGACGACGAGGGCAACTCCCAAGCCTATCAGGATTATGTGACCCGGCTTCAGACCCTGACCATTGTTCTCCTCGCTAGGAGTAGTGCTCACATGCGTCTGCGTTGCACTAGGCGAGGGAGAGGTGTAGTTACCTTGTTGGGGCGTTACCCCTATAAGGTCAGCGACCAGATTCGTTATTTGTTGGGGAGGAACCGCTCCTCTGAAGGTCTTCGCGACCTTTCCCTCTTGATCTACCACTATCATCGTCGGGACCGCACTCACGCCGTACTTCTCGGCGATGTAATTGGCATCTGGCACTAACCTCCAGTTGGATGGAGGTTCGACGGATTCGTAGAACTTTATGGCCTTATCCTGCGAGCTGGAAACTATCATCACGACGCACATCGCACCCTCTCTATCCAGACCAGCATCCTTCCAAGCTCTGGATAGGGCAGGAAGCTCCTCTCTGCAATGAGGACACCATTCCGCTGCGAATACGAGTACAAAGACCTTCCCTTTCAACCTCTCTGGGGATACTCTGTCTCCCTCATAGGTCGAGACGTTGAAATAGGGGGCCTCCTCTCCCTCCCGTGGGAGAGCTAACGCTGTTAGGAGCGGAATCATTACTAGGATCAACAACACGATGGGCAGGGCGTGCCTCATAGCCTGACGACCTCCACCTTCTTGCCATCGAACACCGCTACCGTGGGCGGGATGCCGTAATACCTACATGTGAAGACTGATAATAGTATGCTCTCCATGCCTTCTATCCCGGTTTCGCCGTCAAATAGCCAAGCGTAGCCTTCTGGGTAGGCCTCGTGAGCTCTAACCAGTCCTTTCAGACCGTTAGATTTAAGGAAGGATTCGAGGGCCTTCCTTCCGTAGTACTTGGTGCCACCTCCCCTGCTGTAGTTCTCTCCGAAGCCCTCTATCCCTTCATAGGGATCGTTCCATAGAAGTTGAAATGCTATTTTGTCGCTGGGTATCATGTCCTTCTTCGGCAGCTTCCTTATCTGCTTCACCGACTCCAATCCCTCAGCTATCCCGCCGTGAAGGGCGAGTAGGCCAGAGACCTCAGCAGCGTACGGAAGGTTGGCGAACACCTCATTATACCTCATGAACAGGAAGGGCCACTCCGAGCCGTACGTGTGATAGAGCGTTTCCATGAATCCGTAATTCAGGTTGACCACAGGAGATTCGTGGTTTCCTCTGAGCAGTATCACTCTATCCCGATCTATGTAGTAGTGGGCTAGAAGGAAGTTAACGTTCTCTATTTGCTTCTTCCCCCTATCAACGTAATCGCCAAGGAACACGAGTTTGTGG
>JARZZM010000036.1 GCA_030130125.1 Thermoproteota archaeon | reverse complement strand
GGGGGATGAGGGCCGGCCGGCTTACCTTACCCTTTTGAGCTCCCCCGGAGGCGATGATGAAGTGGTCCTCCCCTGACCCCCTCGTTGGATAGAACGATCGTGCGGGGACTTTATAGTATAGCGTCAATCGGACCCTTGTGTATGAGAGCAGAGATCCCCATCATACTGCTGACATTGCTACTCGTGTCGGTCATAGCTCTTTGGTATTGGAGTCCCAGCATTGACGAGATTCTCTGGTTGTTCATCTTGGTCGTCTGGATTTCTGTAGTGGTGTTCTGGATATCCAAAAAGGTGGCCGAGTGGCAGAACCTCTATGTAGCTAGGAAGGTTATACACATACTATCCGGCGGGCTAGTGGCTGTTCTGACACCCTACCTCTTCAAGTCTCCGGCGATACCGCTTATAGGCGGTGTCGGGATGATTGTGCTAACTCTGCTTCCCAGGCTAAGGGGAGAGAAGTTTGACTGGTTCCAAGTGGAGGGCAATCTAGGAGAGGTCTACTTCTGCATCACATGGACATTAGTTATAGTGGGGCTATGGTACGTAGACCTGAGCGCGGGCATTGCTGCAGCGCTGTTCATGTCGGTGGGCGATGGGGTGACTGGCATAGTCAGAAACATCGTCTACAAGAGGTGGAGTAAGGGGACTGCGGGTAGTGTGGCCATGCTTCTCGTCTCTCTGCCGATAGGATTCTTTTACAAGGGATACATTGGTGCTATAGCCGCTATTGTGGCCACTATGGTAGAGAGGTGGCCGAGGGTAGACGACAATCTTACGGTGCCGATAGTATCGGCCGTGGTGATGGTACTGGGGGATGTCCATTGGTAGTGAATTCCAAGAGGAATGAGTTGCTCAGGAAAGCGATCCACATCCTGTTCTCCTCTATCCTCCTCGTCCCGATGATGGTTGGGGATCTGATAGATCCTAAACTTGTATATGCTGCGGCCCTCGCTGTCGGCGGGTGGATCTACTCGGTTCAGGTGAAGGGCCTCCCACAGTGGCTCAAGGCGGGAATGCAGATTCCTCAGCCTAAGGGAATGGAGATAGTCCTCGAATCATTCAACAGGTTGGTGAGCCTCGTTGAGAGGGACTACGAGAGGAGAGCTGGTTGGCTTGGTGCCTTATCTGGATTAATTGGCGTCTCTTCTTCCTACTTCCTTTTCGGATCACTTGCCTCCTACGGCATATTCGCCCTCATATTAACTGATGGACTTTCCTCTATGGTGGGGATATCAATGGGCAGAATCAAGATCCCGATGGCTGATGGGACCTTGGAGGGTACAGCTGCAGGTCTCATCTCTTATCTAGCCTTGCTAGTGGGCTTGACTGGGGATCCCTTCCTTGCAGGATTGGTAGCTATCTCCTCCTCGGTGGTGGAGTTATACGGAGGCGAGGACAACATAGCAGTCCCTATTGTGAGTTCTTTAGTGGCCTTCCTGTCGGGTGCCCCTCCTCTCGTAGGCTAGCAACCTGGCCTCGATCCCGCCATAGAGAATCCTCCTGTTGAACACCAGCTTGAGGTTTCGCATGGCTGTCATTAGTTTAGGAAGGGCCGGGCCAGCGCATATGGCTGAGAACCTATGCTCGAGCTTCTCCTCGAGGGCGGAGGCCATTCTATGGAAGGTCTCGCCTATTCTCCTGTTCCTCCCAGTCCTTAACTCATAGGGTGGATCTGTAGCTACGGAGCTTATTCTACTCAGGGAGATCAGCTCGCTCGCATCCCTCACATCGAACTCTATTTTGTCGTAGACATCAGCCGACTTGGCGTTCTCCATGGCCCCCCTTATGCTTTTTGGGCTTATGTCGGAGCATAAGACGTTCAGATCCTTATCTACAATGTAAGAATCTTCCCGATTGAATATCTCCTCCTGAGAGATGCCTTGGAAGGGGGAGAGATGATCCACAGGGTAACTTCTCCTCCATCTCCCGGGAGGTATCCTCAAAGCAGCCAACACTCCCTCGATGGGAATCGTCCCACCACCGCACATAGGATCTACGAGAACCGAGCTTGGATCAGAGGGCAGAGAATCGAGCCAGCCACTGAGCTTGACCAGTGAGTAGGCTATCACGGGATTTAGGGATGTCCTGTGTTCGAACACCCTGTATCCTCGTTTGTGAAGACTTTCCCCAGTTGTATCCAATCCTAGAAGGAAGATATTTCCGCTCACGTAGGCTCTGATCACTACATCAGGCCTCTTTAGGTTTGCCCTTATTCTAGTGCCCAGAGAGGAGAAGTGCTCCACTACGGCTTCTCCCACGATAGCTGCCACATCCACGCTGGTGAAATTGTGGTAACCCACTCTCTCGGCTCTCACTGCAAACGTATAGGAAGGACTGAAGAAGGAGGACCACTCAACCGAGGAGGCAGCCTTCTTCAGTGATTCCAGATCTATGGGATCGAGTATTTCCTTACTTACCAGTATCAGGAACCTGATCGCGGTTCTGGAGGTATAGTTCAGCCTCAAGATCTCCTCAGGAGTAGCCGTAAACTCCACTTTACCAGGTACCACTCCCCTGACACCTCTACCCAGTAGCTCCCTTACCTCCTCACCTAGGAAGGGATCCAAGCCCGGTATCGTGACCCCTAGCGTTAGCAGCATACCCTTATGTTTTTCGAGTCGAGGCTATAAGCCGAAGGTGTTTCCATGATACCTATAGCGAGGCCTTGTATAGGGGAGGAAGAGATAAGCCGAGTTGCCGAAGTGCTCAGGTCAGGAATGCTAGCTCAGGGCAAGCTGGTTGAGGAGTTCGAGAACGAATTCGCATCCTACGTCGGTAGCAAATACGCTGTGGCGGTATCGAACGGAACCGCCGCCCTGCATGTAGCTCTAATCTCACTTGGAATAGGTCCGGGAGATGAGGTGGCTGTTCCCAGCTACACCTTCTATGCGACAGCCTCTTCTGTGATACTCAGTGGGGCAAAACCCGTATTCGTTGATGTGGATCCTAGGACGGGAACAATGGACCCTGAAGATCTGAGAAGGAAGCTCACCCCGAAAGTCAGGGCAGTCATTCCTGTCCATATCCACGGTCATCCTGCTGATCTAGATTCGATCAGAGAAGTTGTAGGGGATAGAGAGGTGTTCCTGTTGGAGGATGCCGCCCAAGCACACGGGGCCCTCTACAAGGGGAGGAAGGTGGGGAGCATAGGGGAGGCCGGTGCCTTCAGTTTCTATCCCACCAAGAACATGACAACGGGGGAGGGGGGAATCATAACCACAGATGACGAGTACGTGTATCAGAGGGCCAAGGCCATAAGGGACCAAGGCCAAGTCTCGAAATACGAGCATCACTACGTGGGTTTCAATTACAGGATGACCGAGATGAATGCAGCAATAGGCCTAGTTCAGCTGCGAAAACTGGATGAATTCAATTATAGGAGGAGAGAGATTGCCTCCAGATATACAGAGGAACTCTCTGGGATAGTAGAGACGCCGGTAAGCGCGGAGTGGGCCGAACCAGTTTGGCACCTCTATCCTATAAGGGTAGGATCGAAGAGGGATGAAGTCGTGAGGATGCTCAGGGAAAGAGGTGTGCTAGCTAGACCTGCGTATCCAATGCCTCTCCAGAGGCAACCAGTCATGTCTAGGCTCTCTGAGAGGGAATATAACTACCTGCACGTCCTCTTCGGGGGAGTGGATTACTCCAACGTGGAGACTCCCAATGCAGAGAGGCTGACGAAGGAGGTGCTTTATCTACCTATATTCCACTGCATGAAGGACGAAGAGGTTGACAGGGTGATTAAAGAGGTGAAGGCGGTATTGAGCTCTATCTGAAGGACTCCAAGAACGACCTGTAGGTGGGGCTGGGCCTCCCCGGCCTCGATTTGAACTCCGGGTGGAACTGGACTCCCACGTAATAGGGGTGTCCCTCCACCTCGAATGCGTTTATTATCCTGCCACTTGTATCTACGGCCGTTATCTTGTACCCCCGCTCCTCCATCCTCTCGGCGAACTCCCTGATTATGTGATACCTGTGTCTGAACCTCTCAATC
Source organism: Thermoproteota archaeon (assembly GCA_030130125.1). Taxonomy (NCBI): domain Archaea; kingdom Thermoproteati; phylum Thermoproteota; species Thermoproteota archaeon. The sequence continues at coordinate 29,068 of JARZZM010000036.1, read as the reverse complement.
ACCCTCTCCCTGCCGTAGGCTCTCCTGAGTATGCCTTTCAAGAGGACCACCTCGTGACCACCAAGCCTCATCGTACCCCCTACCTCCTCGACCTGCCTCTGTTCGGGGAGGAGATCTATAACAGGCCAGGGGGTATTGGGGTCTATCTCCGTGGAGTGCGCTCCTTCCCATCCCATTATCTCCCTAGCAAAGGCCACGGTCGCGAGTTGAGCTCCGAAGCATATGCCAAGAAACGGTTTACCCTCTTTCAATGCCCATCCCGCAGCCTTGATCATCCCCTCAGTTCCTCTAGAGCCGAAACCCGGAGTGGAGAGGATTCCATCTGCTTCCTCCAGCAGTTCCCACCCGATCCCCCTCTCCAGCTCCTCCGAGTCGACAGCCAGTATCTCCGGCTTTATCCCCAACTCAGCCCCCGCATGTTTGATAGCCTCCACTATGGATATGTAGACGTCGGACATCCTCCAGTACTTGCCTACCATAGCTATTTTCTTGGGTTCACCTCGCTTGAATCTCTTTACTATCCCTCTCCATTCCTCCATGTCGGGCTTTCCCTTAATGCCAAGTTTCTCCTCCAGCTTCATGCCCAGACCCCTTTCCTCTAGATAGAGGGGGAGTTCGTAAACTACGTCTAGATCTGGGTCCTCAAACACGGCATCCCTCGGAACGCTCGCGTACAATGCAAGTTTCGCCTTGACCGCGTCTGGGAGGGAGGACTGTGTCCTCGCTATGACGAAGTCCGGTGGGAGGCCAGCAGCCAGCACTTCCCTGAAGAAGAGCTGGGCTGGCTTCGTCTTGAACTCTCCGACGGTCTCAACAAAGGGGACGTAGGTTACATGGATGTGCACCGAATTCTCAGTTCCCACTTCGAGTCTGAGCTGTCTGAGTGCTTCAACGAATGCCATGGCCTCGTAATCTCCTACAGTCCCTCCTAGCTCCACTATCAGTATGTCGGGCTCTTCCCTCCTAGCTACCTCATGTATCCTCTCCTTTATGGCTTGGGTCACGTGAGGTATCAGCCTTATCGTCTGGCCCAAGTACCTCCCCTTTCTCTCTCCTAAGATAACGCTGAGCATTATCTGACCGCTCGTTATGTTGTTGGAGGGATGCATATTCACGTCGAGGAACCTCTCGTAGTGACCGAAGTCCTCATCGATCTCGGCTATCTTGAATTCGACGCCATGACCCGGTTTGAAGTGCCATACTTCCTCCGTTATGAAGACCTCCCCGTGTTCTATAGGATTAAGGGTCCCAGGATCTGGGTTTAGATAGGGATCTATTTTTATCATGGAGATGGAGAACCCCCTAGATTGGAGGAGTTTTCCGATGGAAGCAGCTATTACACCTTTCCCCAATCCGCTTATGACTCCGCCGGTTACGATGATCAGCTTGAAGTCCACGTATTGGGGTCGAGTCGATCTAACATAAAAACTTAGGATCCCACCTGCCAAGTGCGTGTGCGCAGGTGGGAAGGATAATGTGAGTCGGTAGGTTACCTAGCTAGATCTCTTATCTCCTCAAGTTTCTGGAGGGCCCTCTCATACTGCTCCTCAGTTATGGAACCTATATTCTTCCAAGTCTCCAAATTCCTTCTAAGCTGCTCCAATAGAGAGTTCACTCCCTCAGGAGGCAAGGTAGACAGCCACTCTTTTATCTTATCCATGTGACACTCGGAACCATGTATGTAACCCCTCAACTCGGTCATGATAGCGTTGTAAACATGCTCGAAATCGGGCGATAGTTTCAGGTGAGCCATTCCCTTTCACCCCATAATTATAGCGTTCTTCTAGCAGTTAAATATTACTGCGAAATGTCCCTCTTGGAAAGATGTACCTCGAATTTTGTTGTTAAAACATATTATGAAAAATATTTCAATAGTTCAATCATGGAAGGCTTGTTGGTTCAACGGGTGGGTTGAAGACGCTATCCGGAACGTCGTATGATATCGTCTTGGCTATTATTTCGGTTCTAATAGCGTTCTTCCCATCAGAGGATTTCCATAGGTAGAGGTAATAGGCCAGTATCCCATCTTGAGTCACACATATCTCCACCCACCGAGTTCCCGCCTTGTCCACGCCGTTCACGGTTTCCTTCGCGCTCTTGCTAACGTAGTAGCAGTAGCATGTCTTCCCCGCATAGGTCCTAGTACCGTTGTATAATGGTTTGTCGAACTCCTCCTGACCTTCCTCAACTGGATCGTTTGCTTTTCCACCCCTCATCTTCTTCTCAATGGACTCCTTGTTTTTCGATTGGAAGCACTGCCAGTCGCTTTGAGCTTGTTTGAAACAGTATATGGTCAAATCTCCTTTGTTTATGAGTACCGTCTGTCCCTGAACGAACTTGAGATCCATTCTCCTATTATCTCCCTTGACGTAGAGGGCGCCATTGCCCTTCTTCTTCATATCTTGGTAGTAATCGTAAGTGATTGAGAACTCGGTCTTCTTGAGAAATACGCTCTTGAAGTCAAATGGTGCCTTCTGGGTCGTTGTTTTCTGTGTCGTCGTCTTCTTTGTCTGAGTAGTACCGGTTTTCCCCGATGCTGCTTGAGAAGATCCCGCGCCGCTCTGTTTAGATCCGCTGGGGGTTCCCTTTTCCAGCAGGGAGGGAGCTACACCCCTTGAAACTGCCGTGTAAGCAGATCCGAGTACGATCAGAGTTATCAGCACGACTCCCACAATCACCAAACTGTCCCTGTTCATCGTTACGTGTGGTGGCTCCAATGTAAAAAGGGTTTGTGGACTAACGTCGATCTGGAAGGAGGCGGTGAAGAAAATGTTAAGAGGAGGGAATAGGCTTCGTTATGTATTTAACGTCTAGGAGGATGACTTTCGCCACGAATAGGACCCATCCAAAGGCTATCACAGATATGCCGAAGTAGAAACCAGCCAAGGTGTACATCTCATTGAAATGGGCTTGGATTCCGAGGACAGTTGTGATCAACTGAATTATCAGGAGTATCAGGAATATGTACTTGCCCCATTCTAGGACGAGTGGTGTGTGTCTGACTCTCTTAACTGGAGTCCTCTTAACCGGGGGAACGGGCTTGGATGTGTACTTGGCCGCTGGTATTCCGGTGATTAACGCGACAACGAACGCGACGGCCAGCGCGTTTACCAAGGGGATCTGCTCTCCGGGTGTAAGCATCCCGTATACCGTGAAGACCACGAATTCCCCGACCATTATGGCTCCGTAGATAGTGGCTATCCTCCTGTTCCTTGGGTGCCTGCTGTAGGTCGGATCAATCCAAGGCATCAGTACGAATATCAGTAGGAGCACGCCCGGGACCACCATGCCAGCGAAAACCGGATCTACTCCCGTCTTTATCCCAGCGTAAACAGCCATTAGGTACCACTCAGGCTGACCTACCGGCAATTCCTTCGTTGGAAGGAACTTCTGACCTAGCTCTGCCGGGAACACTGCTGATACAACTATCAAGGCGCCTATCACCACGAAGGCAGCCGCTGCCTCGGTCAGTATGTGATTCGGGAAGAAAGGTACTGCTGGCTCAGGATCTGATCCTTCGTAAGGGGGTGACACGTGATGCTGATGAATTGAGAAGAAGTGGACGAGCATCAGGAGGAATATCAGGCCGGCCAGCATGATGTGGAACGCCAAGTACCTGCCGACTATCTCGTCGAACGTTCCCGTCCCATATATGATCTGGGCGATCATCTTACCCCCAGGCATGCCCGTAACTAGGGTATTCCCTATCCTTATGGCCTCCCCGGCCACGTGGTCCATTCTCAGGGAGTAGCCAGTTACACCTGCAACGATCGCTAGCAAACCGGTTATCATTCCGATTATGTACGTCACCTCGTGAGGCTTCTTGTAGCTTCCCATGAAGTAAACCCTCAGGAAGTGGAGTATCGCTATGAGGACCATCAAGTTGGCCCCGTAGAAATGCAACCCTCTTATGATCGAACCGTATGCCACCTCCTCGGTTATCCTCACGACGCTGTCATAGGCCATGTTAGTCTCTCCGAACACTGGTACGTAGAACATGAGGAGTAACAGTCCAGTAATCGCCTGAATGATGAACATGAGTGTTGTTAGACCGCCGAGGCTGTAGACTGGATGTAAGGTATGTCTCCAGACCATGGTGGAGGTGAATTCCTCCATCCCGAGCCTGTCAATAAACCAGCTAACCAACCACGATAGGCAGCTCCTCTCCTCCTTACCACATTTGGTCATCATTTCCACCCTACCGCGTAAATATCACCATTTTCATCTATCTTCAGCTCTATCTCGGGGAGCGGCTTCTTGGGAGGACCGGCTAGAACGTTACCGGTCACAGGATCGAAGTATCCGGCGTGACACGGGCAGTAGATATCATCACCGGGCTCAAGATGGACTATGCACCCCAAGTGAGTACATATGGCGCTGAAGGCCTTGAATTCCGTTCCAGCTTTCTGGGCTAGATCCGGTCTCAGCCTTATTAGAATAGATGGGTGTTGCCCCCTACTCCCATCTGGATTGAGGGGCATCATAAACTGTATCTGGGAATCCGGTTGAAGATCATTCTTATTCGCTATTTTCATTGGAAGCTTGCTCTTCCCCCCGCTGCTAACTTTACCAACGACTACCCTCTCCGAGGTGAGATACTGAATTAGTGGGGCTCCAGCGGCGGCTGCTGCCAATGCAATGGAGGCTAACAGTCCCCCCTTTATGAAGTCCCTCCTACTCACATCTACCATCAATCCTCACCCTCCGGTATACCTAAGCTCTTAGAATAGCAGGTGTAGATCACCAAGCCTATCACAAACATAGCTATTAAGCCTGCTAGGACCCACAGTTGAGTTATTTGATTGAACGTGGTCTGTAAGAGACTTTGAGCACCAGAAACCATTCCGGAGATCAGCACCCCCATAGATACACACCCTTTCTCAAGAGAGACCTCGTTCTCTGAGTTCCCTAAAAATAAATAAAATTTCTGTTATTTATCTGGTGATGTTCACTTATATATAACCATTGTCTTGTTATATATTTAATCAAATATTCCCCGTTGTCTAAGGCTTATATATGAGAAAAGCCTAGGGAACATTTATCTTATTGACCCGCCTCCTCTAGGAGGTCCCTTAAGGAAGGGAGGTAATTATTTTGGCTGAGATAGTAACTACGGATGTAGTTGTTATCGGATCAGGCTTAGCGGGTCTCAGAGCTTCTATTGAAGCCGCTAGGAGGAGTGAAGGTAAACTGGACATAGCTGTATTGACGAAAGTTCATGCGATGAGATCTCATTCTGTTGCATATGCAGGGGGAACCGGTGCGGCCCTCTATCATGATGAGGGTGATAGCTACGATTTGCACGCTTACGACACTATAAAGGGCGCAGCCTGGCTAGCCGATCAGGATGCGGTGGAGCTCTTCGTCAGGCTGGCTCCCCAAGAGATCTACCAGCTAGATCATTGGGGGATGCCTTGGGCTAGGAGGCCCGACGGTAGGATAGCTCAAAGGAGGTTCGGAGGTCACAGCTTTCCGAGGGCCTGCTTCGCTGCGGATAAGACTGGGCTCTATGCGATGCAAACCCTATACGACACGGCCCTTAAGTACGACAACATAAAGTTCTACCACGAATTTTACGTTACCTCTCTTATCACTGAGAACGGCGAATTCAGAGGAGTCACCGCTATAGAGCTTAAGACCGGTGATTTCTACGTCTTCAAGGCCAAAGCTGGGGTGCTTGCCACGGGAGGCGCTGGTAGGCTCTACCCGTTCACTACCTACTCGCATTCATCTACCGCCGATGGGATGGCCATGGCTTACAGAGCTGGGTTATCGCTGAAGGACATGGAGTTCTTCCAGTTCCATCCTACCGGTCTAGTGCCGTCTGGCATCCTGATATCGGAGGCTGCTAGAGGAGAGGGGGGCTATCTGATAAACAACAAGGGAGAGAGGTTCATGAAGAACTACGCTCCTGAGAGAATGGAGCTGGCACCTAGGGACGTGGTATCCAAGGCGGAAATGACCGAAATCTTGGAGGGTAGAGGGTTTAAGGGTCCAGGAGGGCTTGACTACGTGCTCTTAGATCTAAGACACTTGGGGGAGGATAAGATCGATGAGAGACTGCCACACATAAGGGAGCTGGCTATAAGGTTCGCAGGCGTCGACCCGGTTGAGGAGCCGATGCCCGTCAGACCCGTTGCACACTACAGCATGGGAGGCGTGCACACAAACATTTACGGGGCCACTCCAGCTAAAGGGCTGTGGGCGGCCGGGGAGGTCGCATGCGTGAGCCTCCATGGAGCAAACAGATTAGGAACTAACTCTTCCTCCGATTGCTTGGTGTACGGTATGCTGACTGGCAGGCAGGCGGCCGATTACGCCATGAAAGTAAGTCAGAGGGACGTCCCGATGGACAAGGTAAGTGAGGAGGAGAAGAGGATATTTGATCGCATACTCAGGGGGTCCACCGGTGAAAACCCCTATCACATAAGGAGGGAGATGCAGGACACGATGGGCAAGTACGTTTACGTGTTCAGGGACGAGAAAGGCCTGAAAGAGGCAATAAGTAAGCTCAAAGAGCTCAGGCAGAGGTTTGGAGAGGGGCATGTAGCCGATAAGGACAGAGAGTATAACATAAACCTGATACACGTACTGGAGCTGGATGCAATGCTGGAAATAGCCTACGTCGTAGCGAGGGCTGCGCTGAACAGGACCGAAACCAGAGGGGCTCACACCAGACTAGATTATCCCAAGAGAGACGATGAGAATTGGCTCAAGCATACGATGATAGCCAGGGGAGCCGATGGGGAACCTCAGTTCAGCTATATTCCGGTTGTGATAACCAAGTGGCCTCCCACCGAGAGGAAGTATTGAGGTGAGGGTTATGGAGGCTGAGAGCGAGTTTAAGGAGTATTATGCGAAAAACATGAGGGGTATTTCCGGCTGGTTCAAGGCTAGGGTTTATACGATTGAGAGATGGCTTTACGCTGCTCACAGGATAACTGGGATCCTAATAGTTCTGTTCGTGTTGGTCCACTTCTACAGTACGGGATGGCATCCTGGGCTATGGTGGGATGCCCTTCTCGGCATCATCGTAACCTTCCACACGGCCAATGGGATAAGGCTGATATTGGCGGAGCTGGGATTTGCTGTAGGAAAGCCTCTCCTAATTAAGAAACCCTCTCAGAGACCGGTATCGATAGAAGGAGTCCAGAGATACGTGGTGGTGTTTGCCTTGGTTCTGTTCGTCGTCCTCGCAGCTATCTGGGCCTATTACGCGCTCGTAGTTCAGCCGATGATGGGGTGATTGACATGAGGGAGTCCACTATTATGTTCCTTCACTATGTTACTGCCATCCTGATAGTGATTACTGGCTTAATACACTTGCTCGCGAACAATGACCCGGTTATAGGCGCAACCATAAAGGCGAACCCTGTCCTTTACCTCGGTAACATGGCGATATTCTTAGCTGCCCTCCTCTATCACGCCTTTAATGGAGTCAGGGTAATCCTCATTGAGATGGTGCCCGACAGGTGCTGGACCAAGTGGATCAGCTGGGCCATTCTGATAGTGGGCATAGTCACCTACGCCGTGGGCCTGCAGGTACTGATGGTCGCGCTTGGGTTCGCATGAGGAGGTGATTTTATGGCTTCAGAGGAAGCTAAGGAGTATGTTCTTCCGCCCGAGGTACTTGAGGAGACCATGAAGGCCTCTGAGGAGCTCTGGAAGCCTGTAAGGAAGATAAAGTTCAGGATCTACAAATACAACCCGAGGAAGGACTACGCTCCATATTGGGAGGAACATGAACTGGAAGTTTCAAGGGGAATGACGGTCTTAGATGCCCTTCTGATAATAAAAGGGGAGGCGGATCATTCCCTCGGATTAAGGTACTCCTGCAGGATGGGACTCTGTGGATCGTGCGCCATGATGATAAACGGTAAGCAGATGCTGGCCTGTCAGACTAGAGTTCTAGAGGCTGCTGGAAGCGGTGATGTCGTCGAGTTGAGACCCTTGGATAACTTCCCTGTTGAGAGAGACCTAGCTGCTGATTTCACATCCTTCTTCGAAAAGCACAGGGCTGTGAAGCCTTGGATAATAAGGAACGATGATGTCGAGCTGAACAATCCGACTGGCCCCTACAAGCAGACGGTCGATGAATACGCTAGATATTACCAGTTCACCGATTGTATAAAGTGCGGGGCTTGTCTGTCCGCCTGTCCAACCGCCGCCACGGATTACGAGTACCTAGGACCCCAAGCCCTAGCTCAGGCGTACAGGTACATAGTTGACACTAGAGACGACGGTCTAGATGTCAGGATACCCGTCGTGGATACCGAGCACGGGTGCTGGCGCTGCCACTTCGCAGCCTCCTGCTCAGACGTCTGCCCAAGAGGGGTTGATCCTGCTCAAGGAATACAGCTCTTAAAGAAGCTCTTAATAAAGAGAAAGTTCGGTTTCAAGCCGCACAAACCAGCTGAGGCCCTCCCTGCCAAGGTCAAGGCGGAGAAGAAGGAGTGATCATCTCTCCCTACCCTCCTCTTTTGACTAGCCAATTGAGACGGGACTGACAGTTGATCTCTTTATTAGGTTGATTGACCCTGACACCCGGGGGAATGAGGTAGGATCAACCGGCTGACGAGTGATGACTTTGCCGAGTCCCGACCCCCTAGAGTGAGAGGAGGGTCATGCTACATCTGTTAGTGCTTGCAGTGGCTCCAGGATTATTCCTGCTGATGATTTTCTACCTGAAGGATAGGTATGAGAGGGAATCCTTGTCGCTGGTTGGGAAGGTATTCCTCGCTGGAGTGATGGCCGTCTTTCCGGCAGCTCTTTTTGAGGGCGTGTTACTTTCCAACTTATCCCCTAGGTCTGGGGACATTTCGCTCCTAATCTACATGAGTTACCTCGGAATAGGATTTCCAGAGGAGCTTGTGAAGTTCCTAGCGGTGTTATTGCTGGCCTACAACTCGAAAGAGTTTAATGAGCCCTTTGACGGGGTAGTTTACTCTGTAGCTTCCTCCTTGGGATTTGCCACGCTGGAGAACCTGTTCTATGTGCTGGAAGGCGGGGTCTTGGTGGGTTTGGTGAGGGCAGTGCTGGCGGTTCCGAGTCACGCGCTGGATGGTGCTGTCATGGGGGTGTACTTGGGAAGGGCGAAGATGATGGGATATAAAGAGGGCCTAGCGAGAGCACTGGTATTCCCGATCTTACTCCACGGCACCTACGATTTCCTCCTGTTTTTGGATCCCAGTGCGTTTCTGTTACTGGGAATCCCTCTCATGCTGCTGGTTTTGAGGTTTGCTCTGAAGTCCGTGAGGAGGCTCGAAGATTCCTCACCCTTCAAGACACCTACCCCTCAGCCTTGAACCTTTATTTACCCGTGTTCTCGAGGAAGGGCGATGGATGGCGAGGAATTCTACAGGTGCGATGTCTGCGGGAGGATCGTTGAATCCTACTCTAGCTCGGGAGGTGAGCCTCCCGTGTGCCATGGCAAGCCAATGGTCCCCATGGAGTTCAAGGGAGAGGGTGATGACGGCGCCGAAGAGCATGAACCCGGTGTATTCGAAGAGGACGGGAGGATCTATGTGGAGGTGGGAGTGGCTCCCCATGAAATGACTCGAGATTCGAGGATAATCTGGATTGAGATAGTAAGCGCCGACGGTAGGGTAAGGAAGTACCTGTCGGGCGAAGTGCCTGGAACCACATTCGATAGACCTAGAGGTGACTTTGAGGTGAGAATCCTCTGCTCTAAGCATGGAATCTGGAAATTTGACTTCAGGCAGGCCAGTGAAGACCTTCGGCAGGCTGTCGAACGGGCGATTGAGAGGTTCAACTCGCTTAGAAGTCCGGAAGCCAAGGCAGTGGTGCTGGAAATCAGGGGCGATCTCGTCAAGGTCGAGTTTACGGGTAACTTCTGCAGAACATGCGGTTTCTACGACTACTTCGAGGATTTCAGGCTTGCGCTAGTAAATTCAGGGGTGAAGGCGAGAACAGTTGAGATAGACGAGTTCGAGGATGGAGCAGTGGTGACGTACAGGCTGGGTGATGGTAGTGGGGATGGAGGACCTGATTAGGGAAGTGAACAGGCTGAGAAGCGAGGAAGTCTCTAAGCTCATAGCTATCAGGATGAGGGAGTTCGAGCGACTGGGGAAGAGTAGTGCGGAGGAGATATTCAAGGAGCTGGCTTTTTGCCTCTTAACTGCCAATTACAGCGCCGAAGGCGGGATAAGGATACAGAGAGCTATAGGAGACGGGTTCATCACGCTTCCCAGGGAGGAACTGGAGAGGAGATTGAGGGAGCTCGGTCACCGCTTCCCCAAGGCCAGAGCTGAGTACATCGTTGAGGCCAGAAAACTCTTACCCGAGTTGAAGGGCATCCTGAGCAGCTTCAAGGATGAGAGGAGTCTCAGAGAGTGGTTAGTCAAGAATGTGAGGGGTCTAGGATACAAGGAAGCCAGCCATTTCCTGAGGAATATAGGATACAAGAATGTGGCGATAATCGACTACCACATAGTGGATGTACTGGTGAGGTATGGGATCATAGAGAGACCTAAGACCCTTACGAGAAGGAAGTACTTGGAAATAGAATCGATACTAGGGAAAATAGCCGAGAAGACGGGCTTAACTCTCGGAGAACTCGATCTCTATCTCTGGTACATGGAAACTGGGAAGGTTCTTAAATAGGCTGGTAAAAACGCGTTCGGGTGATGGGAATGAGGAACCTGAGTAGCGATGTCGCCATGCTCGCGGTGATAGCGGCTGCATACGCTGTGCTGACCCTCGTGCTAGCTCCGATCTCTTTCTATGCAGTCCAAGTGAGGGTAGCAGATGCTTTGCTGGCGCTTTCGGTGCTGATGGGCCCTCCAGCAATACTGGGAACGACTTTGGGCTGCTTCATAGCGAACATGCTCGGGCCCTTCGGGATAGTGGATGCCCTAGGAGGTTCAGCTGCTAATCTCATCGCTACAGCTATAGCTTGGAAGCTGAGGGACAGACCCCTACTCGCTCTAGGTCAGATGCCCGTCACCGTTTCCCTGATAGTCTCAGCCTACTTATACCAGCTGTTTAACCAGCCCTTCCTCATAACCTTTGTCTACATACTGATAGGGTCTATGATAGCCATCGATGTGATCGGATTCGCTCTGTTGAAGGCGGTGGAGAGAGTCTACCGCGGTCAAGTGTCCTGACAGACCTCCTCTTTTTACCTTCACTCCTACGTTAGTTAATGAAAGGGTCGTCGACTCACATCAAGATTAACGTAGGAATTCGCATGTCTCCGTTTATATAATTCTTGTTTATTTCCGGCTCGTAACATACTAACTTTTAATATTTCGACGAGAGAGCCTCCTGATCAAAGCTATAGACCCCGATTAGGCAGCTATGTTCCATCTAGCTAGGTAAGGTGATCATATGAGAGCGAGTAGAAGGGTTGGAATAGTTGGTTGGGGAGTTTACGTTCCCAAATGGCGCATCAAGTCGGAGGAGCTAGCGAGAGGATGGGGGCGTGACTGGAACAGGTACGCCGCGGGTATCATGGTCGAGGAGAAGAGCGTTCCAGGCATCGACGAGGACACCTTCACAATAGCCTATGAGGCGTCAATCAATGCGTTGAAGCGGGCGCGCATAGATGCGTCGAAGCTCAGGGCAGTCTACGTCGGGACAGAGTCCAAGCCCTACGCGGTTAAGACAACCGCCACAATGCTGATCGACGCCCTTGGTGCTGGAGGGGAGGGCAGGCTCACCACAGGTGCTGACTATGAGTTTGCCTGTAAGGCCGGAACGGAGGCCATTCAATCAATTTTAGGGCTGATAGGCTCTGGAATGATCGATTACGGGCTAGCTGTCGGAGCGGACACGGCTCAGGGCGCTCCAGGGGATGCGCTGGAGTACACGGCCTCCGCTGGCGGTGCCGCCTACATCCTAGGACCGGCGGACAGGTCAGTGGCTGTGATAGAGGCCTCCCTCTCACACGTAACTGATACCCCTGACTTCTGGAGGAGGCAACATGAACGCTACCCGGCTCACACGAGGGCTTTCACAGGAGAGCCAGCTTACTTCAAGCACATAACGACTGCAGCTAAGGAGCTCATGACTCTGATGGGTACTACGCCGGAGGATTACGATTACGCCATATTCCACCAGCCGAATGGGAAGTTCCCCCTGAGGGTGGGGACGAGGCTGGGATTCACACCGGATAAGATAAAGCCTGGTCTAATAACTCCTTACATAGGAAACACCTATAGCGGATCGGCTTTGGTCGGGTTAGCGGCTGTCTTGGATCAGGCCAAGCCCGGGCAGAAGATACTGGTCGTGTCGTTCGGTTCAGGAGCTGGGAGTGACGCGTTCCACATAGAGGTGAAGGAGGGAATAGAGGAGGTCCAAGGATTGGCACCTAAAACCATGGATTACGTCTCCAGAAAGGAGTACGTCGATTACACTACCTACGCTAGGTACAGGAGGATGATCCGCATGCTCCACGACTTCAGTGCCTACTGAGATGCTCAGGGGTGATGCCATGGTCTATGTGATAGGTGTGGGTTTGACCAAGGTGGGCAACCATTGGGATAAGTCCCTGAGACACCTAGCTGTGGAGGCGGCTCTAGCTGCCTTAGAGGACGCATCAATCGAGGATGTGGATTACATAGTCGTCGCCAACGCCCTTTCCGGGGTTATAAACGCCCAAGAGAACCTCGCATCCTATGTTGCCACCCATCTGGGAATGGCGGGCACACCAGCAGTCAAGGTGGAGGCCGCTGGGGCCTCGGGGGGAGCCGCCATACTACTCGCCAAGTCATTGGTGGTGAGCGGAACCGCAGAGAAGGTACTCGTGGTGGGCGTGGAGAAGATGACCGACTATACATCGCTGGAGGACTCCACATCGGCCCTCTCTACCTTCATAGACTCTGAGTACGAGGCCTTCCCCGGGGGGACACTGGAATCCATGCATGCCATGATGATGCGGACCTACATGAAGAAGTACGACGTTCCGAAGGAAGAGTTCTCCCATTTACCCCTGCTAATGCATGAGAACGCGTCGACGACCCCTCATGCCCAGCTCAGGTTTAAACTGAAGCCCCAAAGCTATGAATCATCTCCAGTAATAGCAGAACCAGTTACGATGCTGGATCTCGCCCCTATCAGTGATGGAGCTGCAGCAGTGGTACTTTCCAAGGACGTAGGTAAAGAAAACAGCGTCAAGATAGTCTCATCCGGTCAGGCGACTGATACCATCTCCATATACCGCAGGAATGATCTGACTCAGTTACCTTCAGTGCGCGCTGCTTTCAAGAGGGCTCTCGAAGCATCTCAAGACTTCAAGCCAGACTTCTACGTGATCCACGATTACTCCAGTGTGATGGGATACGTGGAAGTCGAAGAACTCGGTTTAGCGGAGAGGGGGAAGGCATCGTTGCTCTTCAGTAGTGGAGATGCCCGGAGAGATGGTTCCACTCCCATCAATCCGGAGGGAGGTTTGAAGGCCCGAGGGAATCCCGTGGGTGCGACCGGCGTCTATCAGATGGCAGAAGCTTTCCTGCAAATAACTGAGAGGGCTGAGGGCTGGCAGGTTCCTGGTGCAAAGAATGGGCTCGTTCTAAGTGTAGGCGGTCTAGGGGCCAATTCGGTTGTACACTTGGTGAGGGAGGTGTGATCTATGTGGGCATATTGGCAGAGTGTCCCAGCCCATTGGAGGGAACTCCCGGCTAGGTACAGGTTGGAGGGTGGTAGGTGCAAGGATTGCGGTCATAAAACGCTACCGGAGGAGAGAGTATGTCCGGTATGCGGATCCAAGAACATTGAGAGGGTGGCGCTGCCTAGAAGGGGTAAGGTCATCAACTACTCCGTAATCTGGAACGCCCCCAGAGGATACGAGTATTACACCCCGTACGTCGTAGCTCTAATAGAGCTGGAGGATGGTACGCGTGTCTTCTCACAGTTAACGGATGTGCACCCAGAAGAGGTCAAGGAAGGAATGGAGGTAGAGATGGTAATAAGGAAGACGCGCGTGAGCGGCGAATCTGGCCTTATAGCCTACTCATACAAGTTCAGACCTGTCTTGGGGTGACCCTCCATCCAATCTTTTTTACTGTAGAACCGGTTGACTGGACCGATGACTCTCCACTATAGGGGAAAGGCCAAGCGTATCCTCTCTTCTCTGGGTGTGGAGGACTACGATAGGATCAGAATAAGGAAAGGGAGTCTTGTATACGAGGGAATCGTGATACCTCGACCGGAGATTTTCGACGATGAGCATGTGATCCTAAAGCTGGACAGCGGATATAACGTCGGGATACACCTAGATGGCGTCGAGATAGAAGTTCTGGAGAAGGGAAAGCCTATTCAGAGAAAGGAGGTCCCCTCGCTCAGGTTCAGGGAGGATCTACCCTACGTTCCCCTCATAGTGACCGGGGGAACCATCACTTCTAGGATCGACTACTCTACGGGGGCGGTTATAGCCCACGAGAAGCCAGAGGAGCTACTTGACCTAGTACCCGAGCTGGCTGAGATCGTTAACATAGATTATGTGCCTCTGTTTGCCGAGTTCAGCGAGAATTTAACCCCAGATCATTGGAGGAAGATAGCCAAGGCGGTTTACGACGAGTTAAGGAGGGGGGCAGAGGGTGTCATAATAGCCCATGGCACCGACACCATGCACTTCACGGCGGCTGCCCTAGCCTTCATGCTGCGTAACCTAGATAAGCCGGTCGTTCTGGTCGGCTCTCAAAGGTCAATAGATCGTCCATCCACTGATGCTATCCTCAACTTGATAGCTGCTGCAAGGGTGGCGGCGCGAGGACCCATTGCCGAGTCCGTCATTGTGATGCACGGGAGCCCACACGATGACTATGCCTTCGTGATAAGGGGGGTGAAGGCGAGGAAGCTTCATACCTCCAGGAGAGATGCTTTCCAGCCGGTAAACGAGCCTCCAATTGCTAAAGTGACGAGGGAGAAGATAGAGTTGTTGTCCAACAAGTTCAACCCCAGAAGAGAGGGAAGGAGCCGGGTAGAGCTGGACGACCTACTTGAGCCCAATGTGGCCCTCCTCCACGTGTGGCCCGGTATGCCGGAGGACATGCTTAGGTATGCCGGTGAGAGGTTCAAGGGTATAGTGATAGCCGGGACGGGATTGGGCCATGTCCCCCGCTGGCTCATCCCTACCGTGGGGGAGATAGTTAGCAGCGGTGTCCCCGTGGTCGTAACATCCCAGTGCCTATTCGGCAGGGTGGACCTCCAAGTGTATGAGACGGGAAGGCGTCTCATAGTGGCTGGTGTGATACCGGGAGGGGATATGCTCCCTGAGGTAGCTCTGATAAAGCTGATGTACGCTTTAGGTCATACCAGCGACATGGAGGAGATCAGGAGGATCATGCAGACGAACATCGCCGGGGAGCTGGGCGCTCACCTAGGACTAAACGTATTTCCGCCGTGTTGGAGGTGATTACGTGGACATCAATTACGAAAAGGTGGGTCTCAAGGTCGGGCTGGAGATCCATCAGAGGCTCGACACTCACAAGTTGTTCTGCAGTTGTCCCTCAATAATGAGAGAAGATGAGCCCCATGAGTGGATCAGGAGAAGACTGAGTGTCTCTTACAGCGAGTTAGGTACTATAGATCCGGCCGCTAGGTTCGAGTCGTTGAGGAAGAGAGATTTTCTCTACGGGATCTACTACGACACCACCTGCGAGGTGGAGGCTGACGAGGCGCCACCCCATCCAATGAACGAGGAGGCCTTAGAGATCTCCCTGACCATAGCGCTGATGCTGGGGATGGAGCCCGTGGACGAGGTCCATGTCATGAGGAAGATAGTCGTCGATGGAAGCAATACTACTGGATTCCAGAGGACCGCTTTAGTAGCACTGGGTGGGGAGGGCAGCGGGATAGAGACAAAGTGGGGCAGGGTCAGGATGGCGACCCTCTGTCTGGAGGAGGAGTCAGCCTATATCGTTGAAAGTAAGCCCGAGAGAGCTAGGTACAGGCTCGACAGACTGGGCATCCCCTTGGTGGAGTTGGCGACCGAGCCCGATATTATGTACCCTGAACAGGCCAGAGAGGCGGCATTGAAGCTCGGGAGGATACTTAGAGCGACAGGTAAGGTTCAGAGGGGGTTGGGTACCATCAGGCAGGACATAAACGTTTCCATAGAGGGCGGCGCCAGGCAGGAGATAAAAGGCGTTCAGGACTTGGATCTCATCCCGGAGATAATAAGGAGAGAGGTTATGAGGCAGCTTAACCTCCTCAGCATAAGGGATGAGCTGAGGAGTAGGGACGTGAAGGAGGAGGATCTGGATGTCCCCATCGTCGATGTGACCTCCGCTTTCTCGTCCTCCAAGTCGAAGTTGATAACGAAGGCCCTATCTAGGGGTGAGAAGGTCTACGGCATTAAAGTCAAGGGTTTCAGTGGGATATTGGGAAAGGAGCTACAGCCAGGGAGGAGATTCGGGACGGAGCTAGCTGATTATGCCAAGGTCTTCGGTGGAGTTAAGGGCATCCTCCATGGGGACGAGCTACCTAGCTATGGGATAGGAGAGGATGAGGTGAATGAGGTCAGGGAGCTGCTCGGATGTGATGAAGGAGATTCCTTCGTGCTCGTTCTGGGGAGGGAGGATGCCGCCAAACTGGCTCTGGACTCCGTGAGGAAGAGGTTAAAGCAAGCTCTCAGGGGAGTACCCAACGAAACTAGGAGAGCCCTCCCAGACGGAAACACCGCCTTCATGAGACCCATGCCTGGTTCCGCTAGGATGTATCCCGAAACCGATGTCATGCCTGTGAACTTGAGGCCCGTACTGGAGAGGATAAAGGGGCTCCCTCCCATGCCGGAGGATCAGGTCAGGGAGCTGATGGAGAGATACGACCTGACTGAGGAGTTGGCTTGGGAGATATTCGATGAAGGGAAAGTGGAGCTCTTCGAGAAGTTGAGTAGGTACGGAGTGCCTACCAGATTTCTAGCGTCGATGCTCGTCTCAATGGTCAGGTCCTTGAAGAGAGAGGGCGAACCCGTGGAGAATCTGAGGGAGGAGCACTTTGAGGAGATAGCTAAGTTACTTGGAGAAGGATCGCTGGCTAAGGAGGCCGTGCCCGAAGTGCTGAGGTCTCTTTCCAGGGGAGAGTACTCCAGAGCCGAGGAGTACGTGAAGACCCATCGCATGTCGGTCGATGAGTTGGACAAGGTGATAGAACAGGTCCTCGAGAAACTCTCGTCCAAGGTAAGGGAGAGGGGAGAGAGGGCTTACGGCATGGTCATGGGTGAGGTGATGAAGGAGGTCAGGGGGAAGATAGACGGATCTATAGTCAGCAAGATGGTGAAGAAGAAGTTAGAAGAATTCCTCAAGGCTCGTTGATCTCCTCTCCTTCACTATATCGTCGAAGTCCATGTCTAGGGAATCGAGTATCTGCTCGAATGTGGTCTTCATTATCTCCAAGTACTTTCCCTTATCTATCTGGGCTTTTTTGGCGAGTTCGAGGGGCATCACACCTTCTCTACCCCTCACCTTCACGTATCTGATCACTTGACCGGCCACCACCCTCCTTCCCATGCTCTCAAGCATCCTCGCCACCTTGACGTGCTGAGGGGTGGTCTTCTTGTAGCTGTTCAAGTTCCTAGTCAGCATGGTCTTGAAGGCCAACTCCTCCAGATCGAACTCTCCAGCTTCCAGCCTTTTCACATAGGACCTTATCGTCTCAGCTACCTTCTCCCTGGCCTCCTCGAACTGATCGGGAGTTTTCACCTTTCTGAGTATCTCCAGCACCTCATCAAACGCCTTCTTGACGAACAGTGGAATGTTCCTCTTCTTCCCGAGGAGCCCTTTCACATCAATTACTCCGTCCACGGTCACTCCCAAGTAGTTCTTCTTCAGACGAGAGAGGACCACGTACCGATACCACTTGTCCAGCTCCAGATCTATACCCAACTTGGATTCTACTGCCTCCTCTAACCGTTCTATTTCCTCTTGAGTTGCACCCTTGATGAATAGAGAATCGGTGTCACCGTAAATGACCTCCAAGCCCATTTTCCTAGCTTCCTCTATCGATAGGAGCATAGCCTTCCTGGCCAATGCAGTGATGGTCTCGGCGGCAGGTGGGGAGTACAGAGGGAAGTTCTCATACCCGAACACCCCGTAGCTAGCGTTAAGGAAGACCTTCAAGCTCCTCTGAACCGTGTCGAACCATCTTCTCATGTGCTCGTCCTTCTCCTCTTTAGCCCTCTTCTTGTACCTCCTCACCCTCATGTCCCTCAACGCCTGTATGAGGTAGGGGACTATACCGAGCCCCTTCCTACATATCCAGTGAGGCAGTTCCTCCACCGGCCTGTTCTCTCTGCAGTCCTCGTGTGGGCAGTTTATCGTCTCGAAGCTTACTTTCCACCTGCCAATTATGGAGGGATATAGGCTCGCGAAGTCCATCACCGCCACATTGAAATGGACGCCCGGAACTGGCTCAAGCACTATGGCACCCATATACTTCTTCCCCTTTATTATCGCCTGGGAGTAGGTCCTCTCTCCTCTGACCGCCTTTATCTCGTCCTGTTCCGGTATGAGCCAGTTCCTCCTCCTGTATTCGAAGAATATCATGTTCCTGATCCATGAGGAGACTCCCTGCCTAGATACCTCCTCCAAGGACATCTTGCTTATCCTAGAGAGGAGGAAGAGTAGTCTGATCAGCTCGCCCTCCCCGATATTTCCCAGCTTGAAGGTCAATTCCGCATCCTGCAAGCAGTATTCAGCTAGTTCTCTGACATCAACAGAGTAAAAGTCTCTAGTGCCCAGTTCAATCTTCCTCTCACCGAGTAAGGCCTCAGCCACCTCATCTAACGTGTAACCTAAGTACTTATTGTTGAACACGTAAACCTGAATTGACTTGTTGCTAAAGAGTTTATAGAGATCTACGTGCATTCCTGTGTCTAGAAGAGCTCTGTCCCTCTCCAACCTTACTGGCCAGTCCCTCACTCCCAATTCCCTAGCCCTCCTAGCTAGGTAGGGCATGTCGAAGTTATCGCCGTTGTACGTGAAGACCAGTGGATATTGTGAGATCCTGTCCAGGACGGAGCGGATCAACCTACCCTCGTTCTCATACTTGAACAGTCGAGCTCCATTGGGTAGGGTATCTGGCACCTCTCCGCCCCGCAGCAGCACATGAACCTCCTTCTGACCGTCACTGTCAACCAATGCCGCTGCCGCCACAGGTTTATCCGGCTTCGAGGGGTCGGGCATCCTGTCTAGAGTGGCTAGTACCTCTATATCGACGGCAACTCTCTTTAGGTGTGGAGAAGGTTCGTCGAATAGGGGTATCATGGAAGAGAGTATCTCCCTGGTCCTCTCGTCTAAATGCCTGAACTCTTGGGGGATCTCGCTGTCCTCATGTAATCTAACCACATTTCCTGAATCATCCACTTCGTAAGAGCAGCCGGGTATCAGCCCTCTGTCATACACGTAGCAGTCGTAGTACTTTATCTTGGCTTCCCACACACTAAACCCTTTCTTCGCTAGCTCCTCCCTCATGTTCCTAGGGGATCCTCCTATGGCGAGCGGATCCTTGGCCTCTACCTTCGTCACTTCAACTTCCTTGTCCCTCAGAATGTCGTACTTTCTTACCTTAGAGACCTTGAATAACCTGGCAGCTAAGCTGGGGGACAGTATCTCCTCTAAAGAATCGGCTGGCGCATCCGTTAACAAATAGGGTCTATGTCCGGTATTATCTCTAACCAGAAAGACCTCCCCTCTCCTAGGATCATAGAACTTCATTACAGCAGCTTTATCCTCACCTGAGTAGAAGACGGAGAGGAGTATTCCCCTTCTATTCGTCATACCCAGCGCATCCATAAGGGACCCTCATTTAAATAAAGGGTACCATCTCGGTTTGGCGAATGGTGTCTAGCATGAGAAAGGGCCCTGCAGTCCTACTAACTTCCATCTTACTCCTGAGCACTGCCATCCTCTCTGTCTCCGCTGTGAGGCCGATGCCAGTAGCCACTATAGTCATACATGAGGATCTCTCAGCCACCATGAAGGCCCGAGTCTTCAGGCTGATTCACGAGCCTGAAACCAGATACTTCTCCAACGTCCTCAAGGCTCCCATACTCAACTGGATAAGCTACAGGGGGAATGTCACCATAAACATGACGAATGCTGGGCCCAGGGGGATTTACACCCTAATAGCTATCCCTAGGCCAGGAGACCCTACAAGGAGGGCCAACTTCTTCCCCAAGGCTGAAGCAGCGGGTTACTTCGATAATACAACGGTTCACACTCTGATGAGCTTCTTCTATGGGGATAGGTTCCTCCTTCTCTATGGAATAAGGTGGAACTTCGTCAATGTAACTTACGCGTCCACCCCGCACATAAACTACACGGGGATCATCTCAGTTGCCTCCGTCGCGGCGAAGAGTGACAAGATAGAGTCACTCCATCTTTCCTTCAAGACCGAGGAGCAGATGGCCACACGTGCCCTGATTGTTAACTATAATCTCACTGTAGAGAGCCTCCCATTGGAGCTCAGAAGAAGTCCTAGTGGCTATTACTACATAGACCTGACACCTCTCACGGCAGCACTGCCGGACGACATCTCTGCCAATCTATGGGTCAACTTCACGAGTCTAAAGATCTCAGTACTCGGAGGGAACCCAGCACCTAAAGTGGTCATATGGAACGATGCCCTTTGGGAGTTCGTTCCCCAACTTCAAGAGAATGGCAAATCTCTAGTGGTCATAATACAGAAGGCCGAGCCCTACGTACCTCCTCAGCTCATTCTCCTAGCAGTAGTCCCACCGGTGATTGTCGGGGCCTATCTCTTCTGGAGGTTCAGGATGGAGAAGTCTAAGAGGGGAGTCAGAGAGAAGAAAGGAGATTCCTGAGCACTTTTATAGCGAGTGGGAGGCTGTATCCGTATCCGGGTCCTCCCACGACTACATCTGCTCTTTCTTTGACCTCTCTTGGGGCATTGGGGAGGGCTATCGAGAGGCCTACCACGGAAAACATCTCCAAATCATTGTGGGAGTCACCTACAGCCGCCACATGACTTGGATCTATACCAAGTTCCTCGCATAGAGATAGGAGTCCTGTTCCCTTGTTTACCCCTTTGGGCATTATGTGAAGGGCGTAGCCGCTGGTCGTTATTTCCACATCCAACCCTCTCGAGAGTATCTCTTTGACCAGCCTCTCCTGGGTCATAGGATCCATCCTCAAGGCCAAATCAACGTATCTAAACTCGGAATCTTCAGATATGTATTTTCCATAATCACTATTTTCTATAAATTTTTTCACCTTTTTCATCGCATCCAGATCACCAAGCAGCCTGCGCTTCCCCTCGAAGTACACTACCCCCCCATTTTCGGCTATCCCGATCACTCGAGAGCTTGGTCTCAGGTAAACTGACAGAGCATAGGCGATGGGAAAGGGGTTACCTGTCACTAGGGCTATAGGTACCTTCTCCCCCAGAGATCTCAGAGCTTTAACCGCTCCTAAGTGAATGTACGGCTCCTCATGGGTTATGGTACCGTCCACATCGACGGCTACAAGGTCCAGCTTCTCAAGCATTTTTATAAACGCCCCCAATCTATGCCAACCGAAGGGAGGTAAAGAAGGTTGCCATCGTGGGGATATTCCTACAGCGCGAAAGGCGAGCGGGAAGCTATGGCCTCAGGGAGAGACCTGAGGGTATCGTTCAAGGAGATGGTCGAGTTGCTGAGAGCCATCCGAGGCAAGAAACTGTCTGAAGCTTACCAGATTTTAGACGATGTGATAGCTCTGAAGAGGGCTGTGCCCTTCAAGAGGTTTAAGAGGGGAGTGCCCCATAGGAGGGAGCTGAACGGATGGAAACCTGGTAGGTACCCCGTGAAGGCCGCGAAGCTCGTCAAGAAGATACTCAAGAGTGCGGAGTATAACGCCACGAACAAGGACTTGGATCCTGACCGCCTGTATGTGAAGCATGCAGCTGCTCAGACCGGAACCAAGCTGAAAAGAATATTTCCCAGAGCCTACGGTAGAGCTACCCCCAAAGTGGAGCAGTTGGTTCATGTTGAAGTAGTGCTGGAGGAGAGGGAGGAGGAAGAATGAGCGCCACGAAGACTCTGCCTAACTATAAGAAGTTCGTTCAGGAGGGCATTATCAGATACTCCTTGCATGAGTTAATGGAGAAGATAGCCGAGAAGGCTGGTTTTCATGGTGTGGACATTTCCTCCACGCCGGTGAGGGATATCATTACGGTTTACGTCGAACGTCCCGGGATAATCATTGGCAGGGGCGGGAGAGCATCCAAAAGGATAGGAGAAATGGTAAAAGAAGCCTTAGGCATCTCTAATCCCTATATTCAGGCCAGGAAGGTGGACGAACCCTTTCTGAGTGCGAGGATCGTAGCTAGCTACATAGCTAGGAGGATCGCTAGGGGAGAGAGGCACAAGAGGGTGGCCTTCTCCGCACTCAGGAGGGTCATGATGGCCGGCGCTAAGGGAGTGGAGATAAGGCTCGCAGGCAAATTTGGGAGTCAGAGAGCTAGGGAAGAGAGGTTCAGGGCCGGGATAATCTATAGATGCGGGCAGGATCAGATAGAGAAGGTTGACTATGCGGTGAAACATGTGCTTATGCCCCAAGGAGTGATAGGTGTTAGAGTTAGGATAGTGAGGCCCGACGTCGAGAGCCCTGATATGGTGAAGATAAAGGAGGAAGTCATAGAGGAGATAAGACAGAGAATGAAGGCTGAGAGAGAGGAATTGTCCACCACCGAGGTGGAGGTCGAAGTTCCTGAGGAGTTAGTGGAGGCCTTGGAGTCTTCCGAGGGATCTGAGGAAGTCAAGGAGGCTGAGGTGGTTGAAGCGGAGGCGGAAGAAAGCTCAGTTATTGAGGAATCCGAATCAGCTGAGTCGAGTTCAGAGCCGAAGTCTGAATCAGAATCGGGATCGGAGGAAGCTGGAGCCGAGTTATCCGAGTCGGAGGTTGAGGGGGTGAGTGAGGTTGCCAACGAGGAAGGTTGAGGAGCTAAGAGGTATGACCAACGAGGAGCTCCTAGAGCGGTTGAGAGAGGTGGAGAGGGAGTTCTTCCTTCTAGAAGCCAAAAGATTAATGGGAGCGGCTGAGAAGATCCACCTCAACAGAGAACTGAGGAAAGAGAAGGCCAGGATTCTGACAATTCTTAGGGAGAGGGGTATAAAGATATAGCTCCCATAAGACCCTCCAATCTCCTTTATCACGAGCTTATCGGTCTGGAGGTGAAACTGTTGTCCTCACCTAATCTGGCGGAGCTTGGGATCAGGGGAAGGGTCATCTACGAGACCAAGAACATGCTTGTGATCAGGACCTCCAAGGGTGATGTCAGGGTACCGAAGGATAAGAGGTTGTTTTTATTTAGGTTGCCCGGTGGTAAACGAGTCATCGTCCTAGGTGATAAGATAGTAGGAAGACCTGAGGAAAGGGTGAAAAGATCATGAGGAGACTATCTGAAGCTCTGATCGGAGATGTGATCCCTCCTGAGAGGGAATGCTCCGATGAAAAGTGCCCTTGGCACGGAAGCATATCTATCAGGGGGAAGACCTTGGTGGGTAGGGTTATCAGCACCAAGATGACGGGAACTGTGACCGTGCTCGTTGAGTACCTCCATTACAGGCCGAAATACAAGAGGTACGAGAGGAGGAGGAGCAAGATTCACGCGCACCTCCCGCCGTGTCTCGATATAAAAGAAGGGGATATCGTTAAAATCGCCGAGACTCGGAGGCTTGCGAAGACCGTCAGTCATGTGGTCTTGGGGAAGGTCAGGTAGAGGATCTCCTCCACCCGTACTTACTTTCGTCGTAGAAGGGCATTTTAGAAACCCTCACCTTGAACTCCTTCGTCCCCTTGATAGTGAATTCCTCTCCCTCCCTTGCTAACTCTGGTGGGATGTATCCCATACCTATTCCTCTCCCTAATGTAGGACTGAAGGTGCCGCTGGTGACCACGCCCACCTCTTCCTCATACCTGAGTATCTTATCTCCCTTTCTTGGGGAGTTTCTAGTCTCGCTTAGCAGGCCGACCCTCTTCCTTTTCACTCCTTCCCCCTTCACTCTAATCAAGGCTTCTTTACCTACGAAGAACTCCTTATCTAGTTTCACGGCGAAATCCAGACCTGCTTCAAATGGATTCGTTTCCTCGTCTATGTCGTTCCCATAGAGAACTAGCCCGGCCTCGAGCCTGAGTATATCCCTCGCAACCAGTCCGCAAGGTACCGCTCCCTTGTCCACCAGTTCCCTGTATATGGATTCGGCCCAGTGGACATCCCACGCTACTATCTCGTAGCCATCCTCCCCGGTGTAACCTGTCCTACTTACGACGAACTTGGTTCCTTCGTGAGTACTCTCTTCTACCCTGAACTTCTTCAGGTCAAAAGTCCTTCCTAATACGCTGTGAACGAGGCCCCTAGCTTTAGGTCCTTGAATGGCCATCATCACGGTCCTAAAGGTTTCATCTCTCAATTCCACATCCATACCCCACTCCGATATCAATCCCTCGAACCACTTCAGTATCTTCTCCCTGTTCGACGCGTTCACAACGAATAGGACGAGTTCGTCCGAAAGCTTGAAGGCCACGTTATCGTCCTTTATTCCCCCCTCGGGGTTGAGGGTTAGAGTGTACCTCGTCCTCCCGTTGGATATCCTGATGTTATTTGAGGTGGCTCTCTGGAGGAAGTCAACTGCGTGAGGTCCTCGAAGTAGGAAACGCCCCATGTGAGATGTGTCAAATATCCCGACCGAATTTCTGACCGAGAGCGTCTCCTTAAGTGAGTTCGTGTACTTCATTGGCATTTCCCAACCGGCGAACTCGAAGAACTTAGCTCCCAGCTCCCTGTGAAGGCCGTCAAGTGGAAGTCTGAGCACCTGATCCCACCTATATCCCTACTCTACGAAAGGTTATTACATTTTCCTGCTCTAATGGGTCTTAGGGTTAAATATGGCCGAGGAACCAGCAGTTAAGGCGGCGGAGGAGATCGCCTCCCAGTTAGGAGAGGATAGGGTTCTTCTAGAAGATCTGGACAGGTCTGCCTACTCTTACGATGCTTCTGGTATTCATGCGATCCCATCCGCCGTGGTTAGACCGTCTGATGTGGAGGATGTGTCGTTCATCTTGGAGGCTGCCAATAGATACGGCGTCCCAGTAATTCCTAGGGGCTCAGGGACTTCTTTAGTGGCAGGACCGTTACCCATAGAGGGGGGTATAGTTATAGACATGCAAATGATGAGCGGCATCTTGGACAGGGACGACTACAGTGGTCTCATCAGGGTGGAGGCGGGAGTAAAAGTTTTAGAGCTCAATAAGGTATTTCCCGACAGATTCATGCCCATTAATCCGGATGGAGCTGGATTTTCCACCGTTGGCGGTCTAATAGCCGAAGATGCAGCCTCCCCGCTCTCAGCTAAGTACGGAACCATGAAGGACTTAGTGATAGGTGTCGAGGTGGTTCTCCCATCTGGAGAGGTAGTCTTAGTGGAGCAGCCTGGACCTCCCAGTAAGTGGAACGCTTTAGGCCTAATGTTGGGATCGGAGGGGACCCTAGGGATATTTACATCCGCCTACCTGAGACTACCCTTGAAACCTGAGAGCAGAAGGGCTTTCATGATTGAGTTCTCGGATGTATCTGATTCTATAACCGTCCAGAACACCATAGAGAAAGAAGGTATGGGCGTGATGGGCTTTGAGGTGTATCATAATTACAGGGAGGTGGTTGAAGGTGGAGGAACGGAGGCTATAGCCTATCTAGAGCTGGCGGGTAAGGAAGACTGCTTGGATCTGTGGAGCTCTAGGTTGAGCGAAGTGTTGGGCAGTATGGAGATTCAGCATGAGGAAGCAGATTTGGAGGATGCGAGTGATATATGGATCAGGAGGAAGGGCATATACGAGATTGCTAAGAGCAAGGAGTCGGCGATAAAGGTCGTGAGCATGAGAGTTCATCCCCATCTAGTCAGGGATGCTGTCCAAGAGATAGATAGGACGGGTTCTAGGATGAAGCTCCCTGTAGTGACGGTCTTCGATCCGCCTTTGGGTTGGGTCATGGCCATATTCCTATACGATCCCACCAACGAGAAGGAGGTGGAGAGAACTGAGAAAGCGGCCCAAAACGTCATAGGCAGGACGGTATCACTGGGAGGATCTGTGGGATTCGGAACCGGCGTCGGAGTCAACAGGATAACTCCAGATATGGATGAGGGATTTGTGGCCTTATTCTCTAGGGTGAAGGAGGCACTCGATCCGAACTGGATCATGAACCCCGGAAAGCTCATCGAGAGGTGAATCCCTTGGTGGAGTTCCCGGAGCAGCTTGTCAAGGAGCTCGGGAGATGCATTGGATGCGGAGCGTGCAACATCCCCTGTCCCATGTTCCATGTGGAGGGTCTTAAAGAGACAGAAGGTGCAAGAGCTCGTATAAAGCTTCTCTCGATGCTAAGCTACGGAAAGATCGAATTAACCGAGGAGTTCCTCAGCTACACGTTCACCTGCATGAACTGCGGGCTCTGCAGTAGCTTCTGTTCTGTGGGCATAGATGTGTTCGGTGTGATCGTCGGTTCCAGATCGGCGTTAATAGACATGGGATACGTCCCTCTAGTCACCGTCAGCATGAGAGACGTGAGGAGGAAGACCGGCAGCCCGATCGGAGATAGGATAACTAAGGGGGTATGGCTGCCTCCTGACTTCCAGCCCGAGAAGGGAGCAGATCTACTCTTCTTCGCGGGATGCTGGGTGCACACGGTACCTGAAGTGGCGTTAGCAGCGAACAAGCTCCTCCAGAAGATCTCGGAGAGGGTAGTCCCAGCAGGAACAAACGAGCCGTGCTGTGGAGGGCTCGTGTACGTGATTGGGGAGAGGGACAGTTCTGAAGAGTCAAGGGAGGAGTTGAGGAGGTTCTTGGCTGATCTCTCCCCGAAACGCGTGGTATCCGGATGCTCTCTGTGCGCCAACATGTTCACGGATCTGGGCATGAAGGACTTGGCCTCTATCATAGAGGAGGCTCTAGAGGAGGGGAAGATAAGGACGAAGAGCCTGAAGGGTAAGAGGAACAGGATGTTCTTGGTGCCTTCGTGTAGGAGCAATGGCGCATCCAAGAGAATACTGAGATCCATAAAGAACGCGAACATGTTGGAGATTCCGGAGTGGGTGTGCTGCGACTGCGGGGCCACACTCATCTACCAAGCGGAGCCGGAGAAGTTCGACAGATGGCTAGGAAAGCTGCTCGACATAGCAAGCAACATGGATGCCGACTACGTAATTATAGAGGAAGTCGCATGTTACTCCATGATCTATGAAGCCCTAGAGGGGAGAAATAAGGTGAAAGGCATGAAGATAGTCTCACTCCCCTCGTTCCTTTTAGACCATATCTCTTGACCCGGATTTCTTATTTCTTACATTTTCTATTCAATCCTCTATAGTCACAAGGGATCTCCCCAAGATCATGTAGGGTCTTCCCACCGAGATGTATATGAAACCAGCTTCCTCAGCCTCTTCTGGTTCGAAAAGGAGTCTTCCGTCGAATAATATCACTGGTTCATCCTTCTTAACAGCTCTCCTCAGTTTTCTCAGGTCGAGCATTTTGAACTCAGTGTGATCGGTTACGAAGGCGATTGCGTCGGCATCCTTGACTGCCTCCGGTATATCGGGCACATACTCGCCGCCAAATGAAGACCTGACTAGGGGATCATATACCTTGACTGCGTGACCTCTCTTAACCAATTCCTTCACAAAAGGCTCTACCGGAGATTCTCTGGGATCGGGAACGTCTCCCTTGTATGTAGAGCCCAGCACGGCTACCACACCACTCCTCCCGCCCCTAAGTTGTCTCACGAGTTCATCTAAGATGCTAGCATAATGGAATGGCATCTCAGCGTTGAGTTCTCTGGCCCTCTTTATCAGATTAGGTCGATAACCCCTCTCTTGCGAGGCCCAGAACAGGAACCACGGATCCTTGGTTAGGCAGCTTCCTCCCACACCTATCCCCGGAATCAGCATGTTTACCCTAGGGTGCTTATTCGCTAGCTCCCTGACTTTCCTCACATCCACGCCCAAGACCTCACACATCCTCGCTACTTCATTGGCGAATGCTATGTTCACATCCCTGTACGAATTCTCCACCAGTTTGACCATCTCGGCCGTGAGGGGATCTACTATCTCTATTCCACCTTCAACGAAGGATTCATAGAGTGTCTTAGCTAGCATTCCTGACTTCTCATCGATAGCACCGATTATCCTGAAGTTCTGGACGAGCTCTTGGAGGAGCCTTCCTGGCAGGGCCCTCTCTGGGCAGTACGCTAGGTAGATGTCCTTGCCTACCTCTAGACCCCTAGATTCGACTGTCGGGATTATCAGACCGTAGAACGTTCCAGGAGGTAGTGTACTCTCTATTACTATGAGTCCGCCCCTCCTCACTATCTTTAGGGCGCTCTCCAAGGCCGACAGTACCATGCTGAGGTTAGGCCCATTCCTTTCCTTTGGAGTGGGAACGGCAATTAGAACCACGTCAGACCCATAAAGTTCGCTTAGATCTTCTGTTGGAAAGTAATTGCGTTCTTTAAGCTCATCTAGCAATTCAGCTATGCCCTTTTCCTGTTTTAGGCGGGTCTCTCCCCTCGAGAGCTCATCTATCAGGTTTCTGTTCACATCGAACCCGTAGACGGTGAATCCCACCCTTGCCATGAGAAGTGAGGTAGGAAGGCCTATGTAACCCTGACCCAAGACAACTATCTTGGCCTCTCTAGCTTTAAGAGCTGTCTCTAGATCTTCATAGAGTATTCTCTTCATTTTCCCTCGATTCGTGGGTGCATGTTGGCTTCTAAAATGATAGCCTTGAAAAGGATGAAATCGAACGAAAAAGAGCCCATTATGGGGTAAAGGAATCAGACAAGTGTTCCTTCCCTCTCTCTGACCTTCAGTCTGGTGATATATCCTGCTATCCTGTTTCTGTAGACTTTGGACTTTATCTCAGCTATCTGGGAGAGCATTCTCTTGTTATGCTCGAAATTCTCGGTCCAGAGGTCTGGATATTGCTTAACGAGCTTATACGCAGTCCTCTTAATTACCTTCTCCCTCACTGTTCCCATATCTATCCTCGGATGGGGATGGACCCCACTCTATTTTAATCTTTTTATGGTCTTTTTACAGGACGGCATGATTATTTGGATGCAG
>JARZZM010000035.1 GCA_030130125.1 Thermoproteota archaeon | reverse complement strand
CATCTGGAGGAAGCGTCTGTAAACATCGTAGGCGAACCTCTCATCCCCCGTCATCCTAGCCAAAGACTCGACGATCTCGTCGTTGATCCCCAAGTTGAGTATGGTGTCCATCATCCCGGGCATGGATACCGGAGCGCCGCTCCTCACCGACACCAGCAGGGGATTGGATGGGTCACCGAACCTCTTTCCCGTCTTGGACTCCAGCCACCTCATAGCCTCCCTTACCTGATCCATCAGGCCCTCAGGGAGCCTTTCACCCCTCCTGTAGAACTCCCTGCAGGCTTCCGTGGTTATAGTGAATCCGGGAGGCACAGGGAGGCCCTGCTTGTACATCAAAACTAGACCAGCCCCCTTGCCACCCAGCAGCTTCCGGTTCCGGGGATCCGCCTCGTCATACGTGTATACCAGCTTCTTCAACGACATGCACCGGATGATAGAGGAGAAAGGAACTTTTATTCGTTAGGTGGGATCAGAGCTTCTCTATCTTGGAATAGAGATCATCGCCCCCCAGCGAGAGGGTCACGTAGTTCTTTGTCCCCCTCACGATCTCCACCGGAATCTTCCCTTTAGCCCTGAAACCGAACCTAGAACCTAGCTTCTTGGCCACATCCCTTTCCAGGCCCACTATCAGCCCCGTAACCCTCCAGTCGTCATCCCGCTCCAAGTCCTCCACCTCCCCTATGAGCTCCCCATCCAGAGCAATGACCCTTTCCCCGATTATCTCCTTCACCCTCATTCCTTCACCCAGCCTCAATTCCCTGAGAAGATATAACCGTTGACAGGTAAAATCCCGCATTTCCCGCTCAGCGCCGTCCGTGCAAGCTCAGGATAATGTTATTAATTCGTGTTAAGATTAATCAAGCAGATGAGCTTCGCCCTCATGATAGACCTAACTACAGATAAAAGCTGGAGGGAGATGCTTTCCATCTTCCTGCTGGAGTTGGAGAGGATTCCAGGTGTCCTGAAGCTCATAGCCCTCCCATCCCCCGACGATCGGATATACGAAAGCAACGTCCTCGTGGTCGTCAGGGAGTACAGCTACGAGCTCGTGCTCAGGATCATGGAAGCGGCTGTGAGGGCTGAGAGGAGAGCGGGGGTTCATGGGATCCTGAGCCCGACGGTGGCAACTCCGGACGAACCGGTGGTTAGCGAGTTCGAGGAGAAGGGGATGACCTACTCGATTACCTAGGTGCCCGACATGTCATTGATGAAGGCAAAACTCCTCATGGAGCAGGCTGTGAGGGATTTAGAGTTTAGTTGCTTCGATAAAGCAGTCAGTGCGGCCTATTTCTCGGTCAGAATGGCCGCTGAACTTCTGACCCGGTCGAGGGCTAGGAGGGACGACAAGCTGGCCAACGCTTTGGGGAACCTGATGGGGGACGAGTTCAGGATCAAGATGATGGCCCTTTACGAGTTCAGGAAGAGAGCTGATTATCGATCCAAGATGACCTCTGAAGGTGAAGCCAAGATCGCTGTGAGGGATGCCAAGCAGTTACTAGAATCCATAATTGAGGAGATCGAAGAGAGGAGAGGAAAGGGATAATATCCGCAACTTTTCGGAAAAATTCGGAGGAGGCTTAACAACGCTAGACCTCGAGCGAGGTGTTCAAGAGGATCGGTGAGTTCACCGATATCACCCCAGCAGAGGAGGTAGAACCACGTCGCCGATGCGCCAGCCAGACCTCGGCCTGATACCCATTATGATACCCGCGCTCCCATCCTCCAGTATGGGGAAGTACTCCACATCCTCGAAGAAGATCCATACCAATGCAGCCATTAACGAGACGTTCCACTGGTAAACGTTGTAATCCGCCATCTCGCCGGTCCTAGGGGATACGATCATCCTCTTGGAGAACCCCCTCTTCACATCGTATCCCTCGAAGAGGCTCAGGGTGAGGCCTCCTTCGAGGAAGAATGGATAGACATCTCCTGAGGGATGCAGGTAGCCCTCCCAGTAGACCTGGTCTAGGTGATGTATCAGAACGGCCCCTTCCGGTTTCACGATCTCCCTGATCGAATTGAGGAGGAGAACCGTCCTCCAAGTATCGAAATGGGGCATGGTCAGCCCGTAGATCAGGACCACATCTGCTCCTCCCACCAGCTCATGGGCCAGGAACGCGTCTCCCTCTATCAGCTCCGGTTCCAGACCTAGCTCCTTAACGGCGAAGTCCTTGGCCTTGAACAGGGCATCTCCCCTAAGGTCGAGTACGGTCAGTTCTACGTCCTTTCCAGCCTCCCTGAGGACTCTGCAGAGAGCGACACCACCTATTCCGACCCCGCCCATCAGATCGAGGACCCTGAACGACCCCCTCCCTTGGAAGAAGGGGTGTTCCACCACCTCCCTGAAGTACTTCAACGCCCTGCCATACCTCTCCCTCCCAGCCCCCTCAGGGTCCTCAGGCCAAGGAAAGAGAGAGTAGAACTTCCTCATGTCCTCCAAGGTATCACCTCAGAGTAGCATGGAGGGGAGCTTCAGATCTTCCGGCCTCAGCTTCCTCCTCGGCCTCTTGGCCAGTAACATGAACCTCCTGTAGTCTAGGGGGCGCAGATCCACCTCCTCGAAGAACAGCCACATCAGGGACAGGAAGTCTGCGACTCCCCAGAGGTAGACCTCGAGCTCGGTCATCCTTCCTCTGAGTAAGGAGAAGTGGGCCCGCCTGAATGTCCCCCTCTTGAAGTCGTATCCCTTGTGCATGCTAAGGATCGGCTCATCTCCTTTGAATTCAGCTATTATATCCTTGTACCCGGTCATGTAGAACACCCAGTACCTTCTGTCCGCCTCCTCGACTAATAGGACTCCATTGTCCTTCAGCGACGCACTTATGGAAGCTAGGAGGAGGATCGCCCTCCAAGGATCAAAATGCGGGGTTGAGAGCCCGTACATCAGGACCAGATCGAGGTCCCTCAGCACCTCGTGGACTCTCATGGCGTCATGGACTAGGATCTCACCTTCCTCGCCCAGCTCCTCCCTTGAGAATCGCTTAGCTACCTCCAGCGCCTTCTCCCTCAGGTCCATAAGGTACAGCCTCACCCTCCCACCCAGAGTCTTGGAGAGAGCCACCCCTCCTATCCCCTCTCCGCTAAGTATGTCCAATACGCGGGGCTCTTCAGATAGCTCGCTCAAGAAAGGATGATTCTTAAGTTCGGAAAACTCTTTCAAAGCCCTCTCGTATCTCTTCCTTCCCTCAGGTGTGTACGGGTCCCCATGCCACGGTAGGAGGGAGTATATGCTGTCGAGTTCCGGCTCCAACCGCTTCAGGGAAAACCACCCTCACAATCCTTACCGAGAAAACTAAAACCTTCTTCCAGATGGAGCATCAACAACGAAAAATAGGGGGGATGGGCTCAACCCTTTAACATCTTGATGAACTCGCGCATCCAAGCTGGCAGGTCCGGCCAGGCCCTAGCAGTCACGAGGTTCTCGTGAACGACCACCTCCTGATCCAAGTACTCGGCTCCGTGGGCCTTAACATCGGGGCTCACGGCCACGTAGGAGGTCATCTTCATGCCCGGACTTATCAGCTTGTATCCGGTGAGGAGCAGGGGTCCGTGGCATATTGCAGCGATTGGCTTCTTGGCCTCCATGAAGTGCTTGACGATCCTCTCCAAGTCAGGATCCAGCCTGATGTACTCCGGCGCCCTGCCCCCGGGTATCACCAATCCATCGTACTCCTCGGGATTCACCTCCTTGAACTCCCTGTCAACCCATCCAAACCTGTACCCGGGCTTCTCGGTGTAGGTCTCCCAGCCTGGCTCGAAGTCGTGAACCACGGTCATGAGAGTCTTCTTCGTTGGAGCGGCCACATGAACCTCGAATCCCTCCTCCTTGAGGCGCCAGTACGGGTAAAATAGCTCTTGAGCCTCTACGGCATCCCCGGCCACAATAAGGACCTTCTTGGTCATAGGGGATCACCAAATATTAGAGGGGGAAGAGGAGATAACGATTTCCCTATAACTATAAAACCCTTTGAATAGTGAATGCCTAGCCGGCTTCCTCATTTCCCCTCTTGGATGTGAAGAACGCCCAAGCGAGTATCGCCAGTATGATCGCTAGCGAAAGTCCAGTGGGCATGTGTATGTCGAATGCAGTGAGCAAGAAGGCCACTCCCAAGTAAACCAAGTATACAGCTAGTCCCTTGCCCAAGTTCTCCAGACGCTTCACTCCATGTTCCAGAACGAAGTACAGAGATCTCAGGCCCAGAACTGCGAGTATGTTGGATGTGTAAGCGGTGAAGAATTCCCTAGTTATCGCGAGGACCGCGGGAACTGAATCGAAGGCGAACATTATGTCTGTGGTCTCTATCGCTAGGAGAACGAGTATCAACGGTGTGAATACCTTCCTACTGCTTCTCCTCACTATGAACTTATCGCCCTCGTACTCATGAGTGAGAGGAAGGAACCTCTTGGCCAGCAGGACTATTTTGTTCTTACCCGGATCAACGCTCTCCGCTCCACCCCTAGCCATCTTGTATCCCGAATAGATCAGTATGGCACCGAACACGTAGACCATCCAGTGGTACCTCTCCAGCAACGCTACTCCAACGATTATGAAGAGCCCCCTGAACAGGGCGGCGAACAGTATGCCTAAGAGGAGGACAAAGGGTCTCGAATGATAGGGAACCGAGAAGTAGGTGAAGATGGCGAGGAAGACGA
The DNA here is from genome assembly GCA_030130125.1 of Thermoproteota archaeon. Classification (NCBI taxonomy): domain Archaea; kingdom Thermoproteati; phylum Thermoproteota; species Thermoproteota archaeon. Next base: position 11,960 of record JARZZM010000035.1, on the reverse strand, counting down.
ACACGTTGTCCATCGATAAAGTATACTCGGTGACGTAAGCAGTGATGTACTTGATAAACTCTTCCAATCCGTAAATATCTAGAATAAAAATGGAGAATGCCATTCCTATAGATACCCAGATAGCTACCCATTTCAGACTATCTTTTAACGTAACTTCCGTCTTCTTGTAGTGCCTTAGGTCTAGGTAGAGGAAAACCACGATCATCACGTGAAATGCCATCCAGAAGACGGGAGAGGTCACCTCCATCTCAATCCGAGAGCCCCAATGAGGCTCTATTAAAAAGTTAATTGGGAAGATTGGAGGAGCGGGCCGCGAAGTTTGTTAGCACGCAGAGAAAGACTGCTCTGATGCTTTAGGAACGCTTCCATCTCTAATATGAAAATTTACTCATGTTAATTAATCGAGGAGGAAAAATAGGGGAGGGTGTTCTTAACCACCGAGGAACTGAACGTTCAAGTATAGAGCGAAGGCGTAGGTGAACATTATGGCGCTTATGAGCGTGAAGATGAACGGAATCCATGTGGGCCTAACTACCTTACCTGCTGGGTGTATCTTCGGCAGCATGTACCAGTTCTGGTAGAGGAAGAGCCACGTGTAAATCACCATTATGAACATGTTGGTGACTCCGGTGAGGATTATCAAGAAGCCCGGCCTCTGAAGCAGCACTGTTACAGCCCCTATCACCGTGTAGATCGTTATCAGGTAGTAGTATATCTTCCTGTACTCTATCTTCTCGGGGATGCCGGGTAAGGTGTAGGCATTGCTGGCGAATATCCTCCCAACGCCATCGAGAGCGGTGATATACGCATCGACCAAGAAGAAGAACCCTATCAGGTAGAGGACCGCCCTTCCTGCATCGCCCCAGAGGTGTCCGAACCACTCCGCCTGTACGACCACTATCTTGAATCCCTTAGGCAGAGCCTCAGCTCCCTTCTGGAGATACTCCGGTCTGAGAACTGCATAGGTCAGTAGGGTTGTGAGCACGATGGTGAGCGTGTTCAACGCAACCCCAAAGAGGTTGTCCACCCAGAGCCAAGTCATCCAGTCCTTCCATCTCTTCCTATTCTCCGGTGTGTCGGGGAACGCGACTCCGACGCCAGGTATAGGCTCGGGCTCACCGGTTATAGGGCTGGTAACCCTACCTATGTGAGCAGACATGCCCGCGTTCTTGTCCCTCACCCAGAAGCTGTACAGGAGGTTCCATATACCCCCAGCTCCAGTGTAGGCTATCAACGTTATGAAAATGCCCATGTCAGCCTTGTCGAAGTTGGACGGAAGAAGGTTAAATCCTTGACTGAAAGGTATCAGGGCGGGGAAGTACTCTCCAACGATCTTGCCCACCGCAGGTGAGAAGAGCACCACGAGAAGCATGCCGCCGAACGACACTATGGCAGCCAAGCTCTCTATGTACTCCACTATCTTGTAGGCCACTGGTCCTATCATGAACATTACCCATATGAGGAAGATCGCCACCTCGGCCCAGAACCTAGTCTGACCCGCAGCATCCCATCCCGGTGGGAACTTAGTTAGCGCAGCTAAGGCAGTAGCACCGCCCGACACGTAGCCCCCCACCCAGAGATAGACGACGAGGGCTACGAAGAACGCGAACCACCCGTAGAGCCTGTTCACCCTGTGAAATCCCTCGAATATGGACTCCCCAGTGGCCATAGTGTACCTAGCTATCTCGAGATTAACCCAGTACTGGAGAGAAGCGTAGAAGAGGAGCCACCCAAGGAAGAAGAGGCCGTATTTGGCCACCATGTATGGCCACCATATGAGCTCTCCACTTCCCTGAGAGAGTCCTGCCCAAACCAAGCCCGGACCGAACATCGCAGCCCATCCTGGGAAATCAGGTAGGTCTTTTACGTCAAAGGGCTTCGTAAATCTTCCAAAAATGAGGTTTTCACCTTCCTCCTTCGCCATGGATAGCACCCTGTCTGTTGTCTAACCCTCATTAGGCAATTAATATAAAGATGGCTCTCCGGTCCCCGCTGAGCTTAATGGTCCAGCTTCAAGATCTACCAATCAAAAGGGCCATCTTTTTAACGTTAAGTTTCAATATCAACTTCTCCTAAACCCTATTAATATATATTGTGCTGTGTTATGCTAGATGATAATTAAGATGAAAAACAGCCTTATAAGGAACAAACATGTTTCATAGGTTTCCCGGGTAAAGATTAATATTGTTTTCAGCCTCTATCCGCGGTGATGACATGTACAGGATGCTCAGGAGGGTCGAGGCTAAGCCGTATGAGACCTGGCCGGGCGTAACTCGAAGAGCTCTCGCGCTGGGGGAGAGGATACTCCTCTTGGAGATCTCATTGAGGAAGGGGGCAATAGCGCCCGCTCATTCCCATCCTAACGAGCAGTCAGGTTACATCGTGATGGGGAGGCTCAGGATAAGGATAGGGAACAAGACGCACGACCTCAATCCAGGAGATGCTTACATAATACCTCCTGACGTTGAGCACGAGGCGGAGGCTTTAGAAGACACGGTGGTTGTGGAAGTGTTCTCTCCTCCTCACGAGCTCCTGAAGAAGGACCTGACAGGGGAGGTGTGATCCGTATGCCCAAGTATGTGGTTAGCCCCGAGGAGGTCACGGGCGGCGCCCCTATGGAGAAAGGAGCCGGTGAAAGGAAGCCAGTGAGGGATCTGAAGATAATATATCCGGAAAACGTAGATCCCGATCCAAAAACCCTCATTCTGGGGGTTGTAGAGGTAGATCCCGGCCACCACACCCCCCTTCACAGACATAAGTGCGAGGAGGTCTACTACATCCTTCAGGGGGAGGGGGAGGTGGAGATAGAGGGCCGAAGATACCCGGTGAAGGCCGGATATGGAGTCTTCCTGCCGGAAGGTGTGAGGCACAGGATACACAACACCGGGAAGGAGGTACTAAGGTATGTGGCAGTTGGGGGCATAATGATGGTTCCCCTGGTGCCCAAGTGGCCCACCGAATCTCCCTATGAAATACTGGAGTGATGAACTACCATCCAACCTTTTTATGTGCGGCGAGGAGGTCCGCCGGATGTACAAGGCTCCTCCGAAGTTCATCTACGTAAGGTGGATAGGTCTGCTCTGCACCCTAGTACCGATGATCGCCTTCCTCGTGGTCACGGTACTTTCGAGCGGGTACCACGGGGTCCCCTTCACCTTGGCCAGCTTCCTGCCCCTGCTAGTCCTCTCGTACTACCTCGACAGGATAGTAGGAGCTCTTCCCCTGCCGGAGAGACTAAGGCATCCCTACTTACTGGTTGCACTCGCCTGGCTCCTAGCTTATCCCCTAGCTAGGCTATTGGTCACAGAGCCCATGCTGATAGCCCTCGGATATCCCACCTTGGCCTTCAACGGAGTGGCAGGCGCCCTGCTGATACTGCTAGGATTGGCCTTCTTGGGGTTCGCGTACGGGACCTTCTTCTACACAGCATACATAACGATCTTCAGGATCTACCTAAAGAGGAAGCTGAAAAAGGGGGAGGTACCGAAGGAGCTCACCGGATGATGTTCAGATCGGGTCTCATCACAGCCCCGACATCAGCTGAGGCTGCCAGCATGGAATAGATGGCTAGGAATCCGCTCTCCTTTGGAGGAGGTGGCGTCCATTTCTTTCTCCTCTCCTCTAGCTCGTCCTCATCCACTAGGAGGTCGAGCCTCCTTTTAGGCACATCTATGAGGATCTCGTCCCCCTCCTCCACCAAGGCTATTGGCCCGCCCTCGGCAGCCTCGGGAGAAACGTGTCCTATAGCGGGACCTCTCGTGGCCCCTGAGAACCTCCCATCCGTGATAAGGGCTACCCTCTTTAGTCCCATGCCCATTATCGTCGCCGTGGCTGTGAGCATCTCCCTCATGCCAGGGCCACCTTTAGGCCCCTCGTACCTGATCACCACAACATCGCCCTCAGCTATCCTCCCGTCGAATATGGCCTGAACAGCCTCCTCCTCCGAGTCGAAGGGCTTTGCCCTCCCCTTGAAGACCAGCATCTCAGGATCCACGGCCGTCTGCTTTATCACCGCGCCTCTGGGGGCAAGAGATCCCCAGAGAATGGCCAACCCGCCCTGTTCATGGTAAGGGCTGCTTTTGGGCCTTATCACATCTCTGTTCCTCACCTCAGCTTTTTTCACTATCTCCTCCCAGGTCTCGCCGGCCACGGTGAGCTGGTCCAGATGCATCATCTCCGCCAGCTCCTTGAAAACTGCGGGCACCCCACCGGCGTAATGCAGATCCCTGACATAGTGCGGACCTGCAGGATTGAGGTTGGCTATATGAGGGGTCTCCTTGCTTATCTCATCGAAGAGCTCGAGCGGGAGATCGACCCCAGCCTCCTTGGCTATCGCCATGAGGTGAAGCACCGCGTTGGTGGATCCACCCAGAGCTACATCAACCCTTATGGCGTTCTCGAAGGCCTCCCTAGTCATCAGATCCCTGGGCTTTATGCCCCCCCTCAACAGATCCATCACAGCCCTCCCGGCTGCTCTCCCAGCCCTGATCCTCTCAGCCGAGACAGCTGGTATAGTGGATGTCCACGGGAGGACCATTCCCAGAGCCTCGGCTGCTATGGCCATGGTGTTAGCGGTGTAGAGACCCGCGCAAGACCCCGGACCTGGGACGGCCATGGACTCGATCCTCCTCAGCTCTTCATCACTTATCTTCCCGGCCTTGTACTGGCCAACAGCCTCGAACACGTGGCTGACTGCCATCTCCTCTCCATCCACCACTCCGGGAAGCATGCACCCTCCATTGACTAGGACAGCCGGTATATTGAGCCTTGCTGCTGCCATGAGCATTCCCGGAGTTATCTTGTCGCACGAAGTTACCAGTACTAGGGCGTCGAGAGCGTGAGCCTTTGCCATCAGCTCAACACTGCCTGCTATGAGCTCGCGGCTGGGGAGAGGAGCCTTCATGCCCTCGTGCCCCATAGCTATACCGTCGCATATCGCAATGGTGTTGAACTCGAGGGGGGTACCGCCAGCTTCCCTCACGCCCTGCTTGACGGCCTCAGCTACCTTATCAAGGTGCACATGACCTGGGACTATCTCGTTCCACGAGTTGGCGATTCCCACCAGGGGCTTGCTGAGATCCTCGTCATCTAGACCTGCAGCCTTGAAAAGAGATCTCTGAGGAGCTTTTTCGGGCCCCTCAGTCACTACACGACTTCTCCACTTGAGATCCAGGTAGACACCCCCTGAGAGGTCCCGAAATCAGTTATAGCTTTTTTGTGCAGGGCAACAGCTACGGTGGAACCCCGATTCTGGAGGTGCTGATTAGGAGTAAGGGGCCCCGCTGAATGATGGAGAGCTCAAGGGTTTCCTAAGCTGAGGCCTGCTCAGACCTCCTCCATCATCTTCTCTATCCAGTACTTCTCCTTCCTGGCCTTGGGCCTCCTCAGCTTGGCGAGGGAGTCGAAGACCCTAGTCTGGCCCAGAAGCAGCACCAACGAAACCACGATGTAGAGTAAGTTCAAGGGCCATTCCACCATCATCGATGTGTAGGTCTCGTAGAAATCGAGGGGCTGCTCGGTCAGGGTCATGGGGAGGAGCTCGAAAAGGAACTCACCACCTAAATTCACGAAACCTATGATAGCGGACCCTAATATGAAGGAAAGGACCCTAAGGCTCTTGGTCTTCCTGTATATGATACCGAAGAGCGCCTCCCCAGTCAGAGCTATTATGAAGAGGAGCATGATGCCGGCCGTTAATGTCGCCCTGATTATGTCGATCGACCTTATGTATCCCAAGAAGACCGCCCTGAACAGGTAGTACGTATAGAAGAGAACGTAGAAGACGAAGAGGAAGACCATTAAGGGGACCAGATAGAAGACCCTGAACTCCATCAGGTAGATGGCTAGGGTCGCCACCGCCACTGAGGAGAGGAGGACGAGGCTTAGTGTGAGGAACCAAGAGAATATATCCACGGTCGTCTCAGCATATATTAGGAATACGGCTCCATTGAGCGAGTAGTAGTAGAGGAGGGCCAGCTCAGTGAGGGCGAACATAAGGAACGTGAGCAGGGAGAGGAGGAGCCTCCTCTCTCTGGTCCTGATGATGTCGAATAGAACGTAGAGGGACACTATACCCTCGGACAGGAGCCCGATCGAGTGGGCCAGGGTGTAGGGTTCCAGTGTGAACATGAGAACACCCCCTCAAGAGAAGAAGAGGCCCTTGGATCTCTCCAGGGCCCTGTCAACTATGCTCCTACTGCGCTCCTTGGAGCTCCCACCCCTCTCATATCCCTCAAGTATCCTGAAGAGCTCCGGAAGCAGTCCCTTGAGGAAATCCTTGGTGAGCTTCCTACCGGTGAACCTCTCGTGTACGTAGAGTAGACCGTCCTCTAACCTATCCAAGTCGGAGGGATCCTTGGATACAGCTAGAAGGGAGGCTATACCTACTCGAGGCCTCTCTCCCTCCAGCCTGAGGGTCAGCCCGACGAAGTAGAACCCGCTATGGGAGAACTTCACCACCTCCCCACCCTTTGCGGAGAAGGGGAAGGATCTGAGTGACGCCAGGCCCATCTCCTCAGAGAACCCGCTGGGGTACCCGGCTATTATCTCGAACCCCTCGGGCTCCAAGGAGGCTAGAAGCACGTATTCCAAGCCCATTTCCATCACTTCAGGCCGGGGATAGTAAAAAAGTTAATCCCTCGGGAGGCGTTCTAGACAGTTCTGTCGTTCCCGCGCCACCTCCATCCCCCTACAGGTTTCCTATCTCGATGTACTTCTCCATCATGTTCATCAGGATGTCCTTGGCCCTCTCCTGATCCCTGACCTTGGCTATGTTGTCCAGCACATCCACGAGGAGGGCTCTGACCTTGCTCTCGGGCGACAGCTTGGGTATGAGGGCTGCTGCCAAGAACCCGCCCCTGCTGACGATTATTATCTTCCTGTCCCTCATCTCTATGGACTGGGGGACGTCGCTCAGGGCCTCTCCCGTGTAGTTCTTGGTGAGGGCCAGGAAAGCGCTCAGGGTGAGGCTCCTGCTGGACGAGGTGGACACCAAGGGATTGCCCTCCTCATCCAAGATGACCATCTCCTCGATTCTGAGTGGGTGCGTGACCTGCTTCCCTGTGAGCTGCTCGTATAGCCAAGAGAACGCCTCGAAGAGCCCGAATCCTGTGAGAGCGCTGGTCCAGACGACCTGCCACGTGATCCCCTCCAGCTTGGTGAGCTCGAACCTCTCTATTATCTCCATGATGGTCGCGGCCTCCTCCAGATCGGCCTTGTTAGCTAGTATTAGGAGGGGGACTCCCCTCTTCATAATAGATACCACGTTCCAGAGCTCCTTCTTGGCCTCATCGAATCTCTCCTCATCGGCCGAGTCTATCATGAATATTATGGCGTCCGCCTTGTCGGCGTACTCGGCCCACATGCGCCTGAGGCTCCTCTGACCCCCCAAGTCCCATATGTTGAACTCTATGCTCTTTATCCTTATCCTCTCGAAGTTGGCTCCCACGGTCGGTATCGTCGATCCAGGCTCTCCCTTCATCAAGTAGTTCAGCATCGTGGTCTTCCCGGCCCCATCGAGCCCCAGTATGACGATGGTAGCCGATTTCCTGAACAACCCAAGCAGACCGGACACGAGCTTCCTGAACCCCATCAGCTATGATCCGAGGGGGAACGATATTAATGTTAATATTCCAGGTTCCCCTCCATCGATAAAGAATTAAAGAATTTAATCACTCCTGAGGAAGGACCTCAACTCGTCGACGAAATCGCGCAGCCTCTCCTCATCCGCCCCCTTCCTGAGGGCGGCGCTCAGGTATATGTCCTCGCTCAGGGGTACCAGGTAGATGTAGGCCCCATCGCTCTCTAACCTGCATCTCTCCACGGCCCCCATACCCAAGTGATCCAGCAAGGCCTTGGATATCTCCAATATGGAGGAGCTGGATGCCAGGAAGAACTCCTCCATCACATCTGGAGGGAGGGAGGAGTAGAGGGATATCCCGTCTGGCGTGAAGACCGCCAGCAGCACCAGGTCATCGCCCACGTCCTCTCTGAACCCATCTACAATGGATCTGAATCCCTCAGATAGATCAGACAATCGATCACCCCGCTGGGAAGACCACGGAGCTTCTCCTCAGGTCCTCCAGGTACTTTGAGATTCCAGGTGCGAGCTGCCTGAACTTCGACAGCACGAACTTCAAATACCTGAGGAGATCCAAGAGATCCCTCACCTCGCTTCTCAACTCATCGTCCCTCAAATCGGAGTATACCTCCCTGAGGGCATCGATGTAACCGTCCACCCTTCCCTCGAGGGAGGAGGTATCGAAATCCGTTGTCGGTAGGAGGGTCCTGAAGAGATTCAGGAGGACGTCCAAGTAGCTCCCGGGCATGTGGAGTATCTTGTTGGGGATCTCCTCCAGCCTGGCCGCCAAGAAGAGTATCTCCGGACCCGCATCGGGCATCCGCCTCATGGACTCCGAAAGGACCGTCGCAGCTAGCTCCACTTCCCTCATGACGGAGGAGGACAGGTCCTCAATCCTCTCCCTCAGCTTGCTCGTCTTGACCTCGAATTCCTTCCTGAGCCTCTCATAGCCCCTCTCCTGATCCCCCACATCCATGAGGGTCAGGTACATCTCGTTGATCAGGGAGGAGATGGAGTAATCCAGCTCGCTGATCTCCCTATCGAACTTCCTGTGCAGGATCTGGTTAGAGGCCTTGACCACCTTCTCCACGAGCCTCAGCTCGTTTATCAGGGCGAACACCTTCTCGTAGAGGGAGGCCATCAGGAGGCCCATCTCCAGCCTCCTGGCCTCGCCCTCCTCCAGGTACCTCTCGAGCATCTCGGTATTAGCTGCGTATTACATTTATATGTTAGGAGCGGGAGTTATGTGGATCGTTGATGGGCTTGAGAACCCTCGATGAGATCTTGGAGTATCTGGTCTCTTCGGGCATCCCTCCCGAGAGGGTTGAGAAGCTGAGGGGCTACTTGAGGAAGGATGGACTGGAGGAACCAATCGGGAGGATACTCTCCCTCTGCTCATCCCTCGAGGACGCCCTCTCCGAGGTCCCCGATGTGGGGGGCCTGGCGGATGTCGTTAAGGAGGTCGAGTACAAGGTCAGGATAATCAGGGAGTTCATAACCAACTCCCTCTTGGAGCTCTCCAAGGACAAGGGATACATGAGGGGATTCTTCAGGAGCAAATCAAAGGCTAAGAGGCTGGCCAGCGTCCTGAAGAGCGCCAGAGAGGAGCTGGATGAGACGAGAGAGGGACTGATTGAAGCGGTGAAGGGTACCCTCATCAAATCCATCGACTCCCTAGGCTTGCGGAAGGGTTTGAAGGACAGGGTAAGGGACATCAGGGAGCTCGATGATTTAGGAGAGCTGAGAGATGTGTGGGAGCTCGTGAGGGAGAAGCTGGAGACTTTCGAGGTGAGGGATAGATCCAGCCCCGGCAAGGGGTTGACGATCTCGGATGATGTGGTGCAGGACACGCTGATCACCCTGGACGAACTGATCGGGATAAGGGAGGAGCTCGAGCTCAGGGGATGCTCCTTCTTGATGCTATCCGAGATCCTCCTCCTGAGGGATCAGCTCCTGAGTTGGCTCTCCTCCAACATAGGTAGGGAATCTCAGGTGGCGACCAACGTCCTCTCCCTGATCAAGAGGATAGCTGAGGATTCGAGGGCCCTCCTATCGACATCCAAATCCCTGCTATCCCTGAGATCCGAGCTGGAGTCCGTCAAGTCCGAGGTGATGGGCAAGCTATCAGTGAAGCTACCCCAGCTGACGGATACCCTCTCCATGGTCGGGATAAGCTCTCCAAGACTTCCATGCACGGTAACCACCTCTCAGGAGTTGTCCGGGCTCAGATACGAGGTATCGAAGCTGAAGGAATTGGTATCGCTCCTCAAGGACCTGAGCTCCGAACTGGATCATCCCTTGGAGGATCTGCAGATAAACCCGGAGAAGCTCTCCTACAGGACGGAAACGGAGTTCTTGAGGAGCCTCGTAGAGGCGATAAGATCCCTCAGACTGTCTCGCGGCCTACCATCAACTGCCTACTCACTACCAGGGCTCATGGCCGAGCTGCTATCCCTCTATCCAAAGTGGAGGGAGCATGTGAGGAGCGCCCTCACGGAGAGAGGGAGCATGGATGTGGAGGAGCTCTCCTTCATCCCCCAGTCCTGGAGGGAATGGTTCCTGCATAACTTGGAGGAGGAAGGCCTGATAAGGATAGAGGGGAACAGGATAGTGGCTAGAACAAGGTCCCGCGAGGTTGGAAAGCTGAGGATGAAGCTGGACTTCCTCAAGGACACGTACGAGGAGATGGGCCCCCTGTTCAGGAGGGCCGGCGTGGATGAGGGATACATCGCCGACTTGGAGAGGAAGATGGAGCTGCTGGAGGATGCGAAGGGCGATGAGAGGAGGGCCCTCATCCGAGAGGTTGAGGAGAGGATAGAGAGGGCCCTCTCAGTTCTGAGGGGGGCTCTTAATGAGGAAGATGAAGCTGGTGGTCGTGGGTCCTCACCAGGCTGGCAAGTCGACCTTAATCCGTAGGCTCGATCCCTGGGCAGTGAAGATGGATTACTCGAAGGGGAGCTTCACCACGACCGTGGGGTTCGACTACGGGATCTTCCTCTGGGATGCGACCGTCAACAGGATCTACAGGAAGGATCAGCTGGATGAGATGGATCCGGGGAACGAGATATGGAAGGTCTCCCTCACCGGGACCCCAGGTCAGATGGCCTTCTCCCCGGTCAGGAGGGTGCTGGCCAGGGGGAAGGACGGCATAATCCTGATACTGGACAGTTCTAGGCCAGTAGATCTCGTTTACGCCCTGAGCCACTACCAGGAGGCCAGGGAATCCATCGGTCCCTCCGCCCCCCTCGTCATACTGGCGAACAAGCAGGACCTCCCCAACGCCAAGAGCGCCGAGACTGTAGCCAGCCTGCTGGGGATCAGGGCGAAGGTATTCCCCGTCTCCGCACTTAGGGGGACCAACGTGGAGGAGAGCATACTGTACATCCTGAGGGAGGTCAGGAGAGAGGTTTTCAAGAGATCTATCTCGGAGAGGGTCTCCGCTTGGTCGAGGTGATCCCCCTGAACGTAGTCCCGCCCCCCTTAGAATGCACCGCGAGGGGGGGCGGATACCAGCTTGAGGCGGGCACCATCGGGTGCATCGGGGGGTGCGCGTCCATAGTGGTGGTGAGGGCCCTCCCCACGGTTCCTCCCCGAGGCATTTCCATCTGCGGGATCCCTGCCGATGTGAGGATGGAGGGAGAGCCGATAAGGTCATCAGCCCCGCTGCTAGTGATCCACGGTGGTGAATGCAACGTGAGGGCCGGAGGGGCAGAGCTCGTCCTGCCCTGCGGGGTTCCTAGGGGGTGGGTGAAGCTGCGTGGTTCCCGGGAACCCCTGCAGGAGCTGGGGCTCGGGATCAGGGGGAGGATAATACATAGGGGCAGGCCCTCGGTCTACGTGCTCAACCTGCCGGCGAGATGTTCCTTGGGGAGGGAGACCCTGCCTGAGGGGCTCGTCATCCTGGCGACGGGCGAGGGGACCTTGAGGGTTGGGAATGAGGTCCTCAGGCTCCCCTAGGGTACCTCAGCCGTCTCCGTGGCCACTACCCCGTTCTCGAACCTGCCCGCGACCACCAAGGACTTACCCCCGCTCACGTACCTTGATGGGATGAATATGAGGAGGTCTAGCCTCTCCCTCGGCGGGAGGGCGCTAGGCAGCGTATATCCGGCGCTTATGTCGCGATCGCCCAGGTCGACCCTCCCCTCGCCGAAGCCCACGGGGGTGAACTTTAACCAGACGAGATCGCCCTCCTCCCCCGGATTACCTATCAGGACCTCAATGACGTATCCGGGCTCCCCCCTCCCCCCCTCGACCACCCCGGACTCGAGGAGGCTGTAAAGCCCATCTGACCCCGTCAACCCGCTCGCACCCACGTAGTCAGCTTTCACCACCCTCACGTAGAGCTTACGCCCCACCTGGAGGGAGGAGGTATATGTGTAAT